>CAXBHV010001148.1:0-3056 GCA_963974855.1 uncultured Rhodopirellula sp.
GCAAGGACTTTCGAATCCAACCCCGCTTCTTTTTGAGACGATCCGATTGAAAGCGAGTGGGGATCCAGTGTCGCAGCAGCCGTCCGGGGACCGTATGCGACGGAGATTTTCCCGCAGTCACGCGGCGAAGTGCGGGCAGGAACCAATCCAGCCGAATCACTGCGGTGGATCGACCTCGATCTTGGGTCGTTAACAACACCAACAATGCGGCAGACAACAACACCGCCCCAACCGTGATCGCCAAAGCAAATCGATCACCGAACCATTGGTGGTAAAACGGGTGCCCCGTCATCGCGGTTGCGATCAACACAACGGCAATAGTTGTCAGGGCAGCGGCAAGCAGGTAGTTTCGCAAATGTTTCATTGTGCGGAACCTTGCAATTGCAAAAGCCCTAATCGCCAAGGAATCTGTCCATAGTCCCCGCTTTGATACTCCGTATCGCTTGCTCCTTGGAATAGCAAACGAAGTTCGGCAGGATCAATCTCCATCGTTTCGCTCGATCCGTCGCGGAGCAATTCGCCGTGACTGTAGGACGTAGCCCATGACTCGCTTTGGTTGACGACATTTTTGGGCGAGACGAACGGTTGATCGCGACTTGCTGCCAACGGCTTCCACTGTCCGTCCAGCGCATCCGCGGTGAAGGCTTTGAAGTAGCGCCGCTTGCCAGCCTGGGCCTCGACGATGGTCAAAAACCGGTTCTGGCCTTTCAGTTTGTAGGTATGACTTGCTTCGAAGATATCGGCCTGCAACACCATTTTGGGATCCGTCCAACTGCGGTTGGGGAAATCCTGCTTTGCCGTTTCCGCTCGCCACATTTGACCGTTCAATGTGGTGAAGAACAGGTGTGCCTTTTGCTCGTCACAGATCAGCCAATAATCAAGCCCCGCCTTGGCGCCTTCTTTGACAACATACAGCGGCTCGGGACGAGTCCAGCGGTCAGGTTTTGAAATATCGTCATTGGTCGAGTAACACGGACCGTACTTCAAATTGCGAGTTTCATCGCTAGCTTGGTAGATCAAATACCATTTCTGGTGCGGCTGGAAATAGAAGATTTGAGGCGCCCCGTGGTACCCCATCGTCAGATCCAGCACACTCCAATCGGCATCACTTGCATCGGCCCAATCGACGAACGATGCATACCCGATTCGAATACGGCCGTCGCCTTGCTTTGCTTTCCGCAAGGTACAAAACAAATGCCAACGACCTTGGTGCCGCACGATAGAAGGATCTTTCAGGGCCAGCCAAGGATGTTGTGATGACTCGGGCAACCGTGCGGGATCCACCGCCATCAGTGGCGGACTGACACGCCAGCGAAAATCGCCGCTTCGAAACGGATCGTTTTCAAACGATACCGTAGGTGCAAGCTGCGTTAGAGTAATCGAGGGGGAATTCAGCTCTTGCGCGATGCCGTCCGCCGATTGCCCAAGGCAAGCGGACAACGAGCAAACCGCCACCACAAGTCTGATCCCTATCGCAGCCGGTGTGATCCGATTCGACAAGCGTGTCATCTAATTTGCACCCTTTGCCATCGCGCGAGCGGTCGCACTGACGATCGCTTGAGACGTAATCGTGGCCCCCGAGGTACCATCGACATTCTGGATCCCTTGCTGGTCGATGATTTGTGTTGTCGTATCCGTCAACGCCGAGTAGAACTGTTTTTCGCTGTGTTTGGTCACACGAACGTCGCGAATTTTCCGGTCCGCCACTGTCACCTCCACATCCAACCGTCCGTTGTATCCCGTGCTGTGCGCCGTGTACGTTCCATCGGCGACTCGGCTGACGTCGGCCTTGTCAAACAACTTGATTGCCTCAATCGACTCGGCGGCTCGGGCTTGGTACCGCTTCAAATACTCGGCATTGCGAGCTTTATTGATGTCCAGCACTCGCTGGTAGTACTTAATCGCCTCATCCAGGCGCCCGGCACCTCGCAGCGCATCGCCAGCGTTCAAGAAGGCTTCGTTGAACGAGTTCGTGTTGGCATAGCTTGCCGTTAACGCCATCGCCTTGTCAACTTCGTCCATGTCCCCAAGCAGCTTGATCGCGTTGAGATGCAAACTGCGGCCTTTTAGCATCTCCATTGCCATCGACTTGCTGCCTAAACGCCAATAGCATTCGGCCAGATGGATCCCGATCGGAGTGGTCGCTGACACCTTGGCTTTTTGCAACCAATAGGCGGCTCGCGGGTAATCTTGCAGCAACGTGAAGTACATCTCACCGAGCTTTTCCATGTCACGTTTCAGCAGCGTTGGATTGCGTTGATGACGTTCCATCACATCATGCACCAACTTGATGCCTGGTTTCCAACGTGAAACGTTTGGATTGACGCGGCCCCAAATGTATTGGCCAATATTTTTGGACTCGTCCCATTTCCCCGGCGCCTTTAGTGGCCAATCGAGATCCAGCGACGAGGGATGATTCATGTCAGTCGAAGCGAGCCAATCGGGCGGTGTGCTGCCGACTTGTTCAATGTACTTCCGCAGTTCGGCGGGAGTTCGCGTTATCCCGCCAGTGGATGTCTCGCTGGTCGACACCGCTTGCTTGGGAGTCAAGACAAAGCGTTTGCCGTTGAACGTCACCGCATGCACGCTGGCGTACGGGTAGGTTCGCGTCACTGCGGTCTGACCAAACTTGGACGAAAAATCAAACTCACGTGCTTCCTTGCGAATGTCGAGCATTTTGCCGGTCAAAGTGGATCCGTTTACAAATTCGACCGAATCCTCGCCGAACGCGGCAGGATGCGACAGACAAACGAACAGCAACGCAGCCCATCCCATTTTCGAATTCGGCATTCTCATTTTCCTCGATTTGGTAAAGTCTCTGTGCAAGAAGATACGCGGCCCCGATGCGTCTACGGGCGATGAGCGTCCACGGGGACAGTCTCGCGCTTGTCGCATGACTTGAATCCGACAGCACCCCACGCTCCAAATTCTAATCATCTTGGATCGCCCCGTGGTGCAGAGTCCGATACGAATTGACGAGGACTTTGTGAGCCGTGGGCCCTAAGGCACCGGGTAATGGCGTGGGACCCGGCCGCTCACGCGTCACGGCTCACTAA
>CAXBHV010001149.1:0-3047 GCA_963974855.1 uncultured Rhodopirellula sp.
CACAATCAGAATGGTTTCTTCGGGAAGGACCGTGCCGCAACCCGCCAACCGCCTGGCCGACTCGTCGTCGTCATCGACAGGCTTGACCCGTTTTGCGTCTAGCGCGCTGCCGTTAAACGCGGTCACGACAGGACGCGTTTCAATCGGTCCGCCGGTCACCAACAGCGTTGTTTCCGCCATGCCATAACAAGGCAAGAACGCTTCACGACGGAAACCAAACTTCGCAAATCGTTTCGAGAACGCGTCGATTGTTGAAACACGAATCGGCTCGGCACCGTTAAACGCGATCTCCCATTTCGAGAGGTCGACCCCTTCCAATTCCTCGTCGGCAATTTTGTCGACACACAACTGGAAAGCAAAATTGGGACCGCCGCTGATCGTCACACCGTATTTTGAGATGCCCTGCAACCATCGCGCAGGCCGCTGCAAAAACGTCATCGGGCTCATCAGCACATCGCGACGTCCGATGAACATCGGCATCAAAATTCCGCCGACCAATCCCATGTCGTGGTAAGTCGGCAACCATGACATTCCGATCACGTCCGCGTCGGGCTGAAACGCTTGTAGGATCAACTCGCTGTTCGCGATCAAGTTGCCCTGAGTCAGCATCACGCCTTTGGGCGAACCGGTCGAGCCCGACGTGTACTGCAGCACACCGAGCGACTCGCGGTTAATCTTCGGCATCCGCCACTTGTCGGCACGGCGACATGCCGGATCGTCAGTCCCGAGCAATTGCAAACCAACCAAGTCATCATGTTTCTGGTCGCCCGAAAGCTGCTCGACAATCGCTCTTGTCGATAACGCCCAACGTGTATCCGCATCCACCACGATCGAGCGGATACGAGACGCCTTGCGATTGCGACGCGGCGGATAGGCCGGAACCGCGATCGCGCCCGCAGCGTGGCACGCAAAGAAACCGATCACAAAATCAAGGCACGGCGGATACAGCAGCAAGATGCGGTCGCCGCTGCGAATTCGGCATCGATCCTGTAAATAGCCCGCAAGTGCTCGAACTTCTTCCCACAATTCCGAATAGGTGATCGTTTGCTCGGAGGACTCGACATCCGTGAATAAGAACGCGGGCTCATGCGGACGATGCTCGGCCCAGAACCTCAGAATCGAGACATAATGATCTCTGGGTGGCGATTGTTTGCCAAAGAATTCTTTCAGGTCCACTTGCGCATCACCGCCAAGAAGGTTCATGGTTGGTTAAGGCGGCCGCTGGATTGTGGCCGCACTGTTTGCCTTTGCCCCTGCCGAGGGGGGCGTCGTAATCGGATGAGATCGCGATAGCACAAACTAGCAATTTGAGCATACTCAAAACATCCCTCTAGGATAGCGAACGTCGACTCGCTGGAATGCTTGCATTAGGGTTTTAGGGTTCAAACCGCCCCAAATGGGATATAAATCACCCAGCGAGTGGCGGTAACCGTCAAATCCGCTTTGCAAGTAACGTTCGCCAGATATTTTAATGCGAAGTCCGCCGCGGTTCGACCACCTCGGACTCCAGTCACTAAAACATTCGTATTAGAAGGATCGTGTCATTTATTCAATGTGCCCACGATTTCCGCGACACTCGACGCGTTGACCTCGGCCAATGCCCCCGGCAACTCGTCGATCAGGCGAGTCGAGATAGTGGGGTCGTAGTAGTTGGCGGTCCCAATTTGAACGGCACTCGCGCCCGTCACCAAAAACTGCATCACATCGTCGATCGAGGCGATTCCACCGATGCCGATAATGGGAATATTGACTGCCGAGGCGACTTGGTGAACACATCGCAACGCAATCCGAGCATCGGTTTCCGAGTTCGCCAATTGACCGCCATTCCCAGCACCGTGTTGATCAAGCAAACCGCGTCGGCCCCTCCATCAGCGGCTGCTTTTGCGATGTCGGCGATCCGGGTCACATTGGGCGTCAATTTTGCCAAGATCGGAACTTTGCAAGCTTCGCGAGCCGCTTTCACCACATTGTGGCACGACTCGGCGTTGGTACCAAAATCGATCCCACCGCTTACGTTCGGGCACGACAAATTCAGTTCGATTGCCGAGACTCCTTCGGAATTCCCTACGCGATCGGCCAACGAGACAAAATCGTCTTGCGTCCGACCCGCTACGCTGACCACGATCGAAGTCCCCAACTCTTTCAAGTAAGGCAAGTGGTTCTCTAGAAACGCATCGACCCCGTCGTTATCGAGCCCGATTGCATTGAGTAGCCCCGCCGACGTTTCGACGGTTCGCCAAGGGGCGTTGCCGATCCGAGGTTCGGCGGTGATTGTCTTGGGCAACACGGCACCGAGCCGCGGCACATCGACGATGCCTTCCATCTCTCGCGCGTAGCCGAAAGTCCCCGAGGCAACCATGATGGGGTTCTTCAGCGTCAAGCGGCCGAGGGTTGTACTGAGATCGATCATTTCCATTTCCGATTATTTCTGTGTCCGAGTGCTTTTGATCTCGGTGCGATGCGTCAATTGCTGGCTGATGTGTCGAATCAATTCGTCAGCGACGTAGTCCTTGTCGCCATGAATCTCGGCGATCACGTTTCCCGCGGCATCGAGCAGTTCCACGTCGTTCTGATTGGAATCGATCGCTTGCGGGCCGTTGCTGACCATCAAGTCACAATGTTTTGATTCGAGTTTAACGGTGGCTCGAAAGCGTCGATCCTCGGTTTCCAGGGCAAACCCGACAACCCATTGATCGCTGCGTTTGGCCTGCCCCAGCGTTGCGACCACGTCGGCGGTTTCAATCAGTTCTAGCTTCAGCGGTTCGCCGGTTTTGGCGATCTTTTGCGACAAAACCAAATGCGGCATGTAATCGCAAGGCGCCGCGGCGCCGATCGCACCGTCGCAAGTGGCAAAGGCTTCGACAGCGGCCGCTAACATTTCGTCCGTGGTGACCACGGAAATGACGGTCGCGGCGGCGGGATATTCGACGCTGACGGGGCCGGAAACGATAACGACTTCGTGCCCCGCGTTGATTGCCGCCTTGGCAAGGGCTGAACCCATTCGTCCACTGGACGCATTGGTCAAGTACCGCACTGGGTCGAGATAT
>CAXBHV010001150.1:0-3046 GCA_963974855.1 uncultured Rhodopirellula sp.
TTTTCAGCCTGTTGGTCGCTGCGTACCTTGTCTTCAGCAACCAATCGCGTGCTACAGCATTTGCGATCGCGAGCACTAAGACACGGGCGCCCGAACCCAATAAGATGCTTGACGATGCGATGATGCGACTGCTCGTCGGCACTGGCGACGATTCGCTTTCCTTCTTTGGCGAGGACTTGCTCAGTGACTATTACGGACGCAGCGATGCACTCGAGTTTCGCGTCATTAACGGCGGAGCGCAAATCGGCACGAGTGGTTTTGTACGGGTACGGGTACAGAGAGAGCCAACCGCTACGACAATGCGGCAGGTGGATGATCTTTACGCCGGTCGAGTGATCACGTTTGAAGGCGGGCCGTTGGTCAACCGTTCTTATCGTATGGTCCGATCGCTTGAGGTAACCTCGACGACTCAAGATTTCGTGATCGAACTTTCTCCAGAATTACTAAATTCAACCACGCTTTCATTTATAAGCACCCCACCCACAGGTGCAAATGCAGTCAAGATTTGGATGAACGGCGTACCTAACAATTCGCCTGGAATCGGATTCGACAACACTCTTGCCGTTCCGGAAATTTCGCGAACTGCAACCAGGGACGAATTTGGAGGCACTGCTGTCGGTTTCACGCTACCAGTGGCATTGCAACCAAATCATCTGACAACGGCAGCCGACAAAAGCGGCGATGCACTTTCAGATGGAAGCGATTTTGACGAAGGTTATGACGCCGCCGATTTCAACAACTGGTTTCTCAGTCACCGGCACTCCGACGGAACGGTGATCCCGTCGTTCCATCGACCGTCGGTCATCAACTATATCTTGAATGAATTTGATAACTGGGAACCAACTTCTGGGTCCGGCCCACGCTCACCCAGTGATTACGCCAACTTGATGGCTAGCGTCGCGCGAGGAACCTTTCGTCCACTGCCAATCGCAAATGGTCAATTGGGTAGTAATCCGGCATTGAACGAATATTTCACCGGAGGCAACAGTAGTTTCGCGCTTCGCAAGGCCCTTAGGATCTCCAACGAAAAACTAGTCAACCAAGTTGCTCGCGCGTTGGTCGAAGGCGAGTGGGATGTCGATAACGATGCCGATGGCGTCAACGACAGCATATGGGTCAATTTAGGGTTGCCACTATTCACTGCACCCGATGGCAAGCTGCTGCGTCCCCTGGTGGCACCAATGATCGAGGATCTATCGGGACGACTGAACGTCAACGCTCATCACAATGCTTCCTACACATCGGCAACGATGCTGGGCGTTTCGTCTTCGGTCCCTAGCTGGGCGGGCGAGTACACGGGGGCAGCACAAGCAGCGTTTCGCGGGCTCGGTTACGGCCCTGCAGAGATCGCGTTACCCCTCACTGGACTCGACGCATTGGTGAATGTTCGCTATCGCAATCCATCCATAGATTCAACGGTCACCAATCCGACCCCCGGTTTTGATACAAATGATGCCTTGGACCTCCTACGAACGGGGGCCCGCCCCCCGATGCACACTGCAGCCGGTGGCTACGGTTATTCAACTGACCCCTTTGGCCGCGGGGGTATAGGAATCGGTTTGTCAGGGCAGCTGGTCGCGGGTGTTTCGGGAACTCAGGTGCGTGCCGACAATACAGCGACACCGAGTCACAACGAATTGGCCAACGAGTCAATTAACGATCCGTATGAAAGTGATCCTTCGGGACTGCTCTCAGGGGACTTGATGCTGACGGCAGATGAACTCGAAGCGATATTGCGTGCCAACGAGTTCGACATCGATATGTTGCCGGCCCGTTTGCGGACTGCAATCGCGACTCCATTAGCATCGGATCCTACTTTGGCCCGTGCCATTACAACTCACTCCAAATCGGACGACACACCACCACCAGTTTCTTTCACAAATACCACCAATGGTGATTCGTTATATGAATCGTTAGTGGATTTTTTTCCTTCGACGTTTACGAAAGCACAGATAAACCGTTTGATCGCACCAGAGCTTCGACTCGGTCGCAAAATCGACGTCAATCGGCCGCTGGGAAATGGATTCGATGACGACGGCAACGGTGTGATCGATGAACCGATCGAAGTGGCGGCTGAAACGGAAGCCTTCAAGGTCGCCGCCGGTGCATCAGGAACAGTCCCGACCTCGTTCCAAGGCCAAACACCCGACTACAACTTTGATGAACCCAGCACGGTCGATTCACGGCAGCTTTTAGCCCGCCATCTGTATGTTTTGATGATGCTGTTGACAAACGGTGCCGCCGATTTCCCTGACAGCAACAACGCCGCACTTCCTGGTTATAAATCGCATCGGATCGCCCAGTGGGCTGTGAACGTGGTCGATTACCGCGATCCCGACTCGATCATGACCGCCTTTGAATATGACGTAGATCCTCTTAATGGATGGGACGTCGACGGAGACATTTCGACGGTGGATACAAAAGCATCTAATCTCACGGACGGAATCGATAATGACGGGGATGGTGCGATTGACGAACCCGACGAAGACCAAGTCCGACGCGGCGTGGTATGGGGGGTAGAAGCACCTGAACTTGTCTTTAGTGAATCCTTTGCTTCTCATGACGTCCGACTACGTGATACTGATCGAGACGGGGGCATTGGAACCGACAAAAGCGACACCACAAACCCTGATCCGGACTCGGATCAGGTCCGAATTCCACAAGGCAGCATGGTACTTGAACTATATTGTCCACGTCCAACAGTCAATACCGCCCCCACGTCCGCGACGGTTTTGGGTGACCAGACGACGCTTCCGGGAGCTCCGCAAGAACTCTACACGACCGATGCGAACGCGAATTCGTCTCTCAACCTTTCTCTAACCGCACCGCCAGTCGGAGGCGGCGTTGGAGCACCGGTGTGGCGCATCGCGATTACCGAACGTCATGACAATGCGGCTGTGGTTCCTGTCGCCAAGCAAAATGAAAATCCGGCAACACTACGAGTCACGAAACCCGACACTGCATCGTTCCAAATTGAATACCCCGACGAAATCGACACAACCGCAGGTGCTCTGAAGTACGACCGGTTTATATTGTTCCAAAACTA
>CAXBHV010001151.1:0-3045 GCA_963974855.1 uncultured Rhodopirellula sp.
ACAAAGTGCCTCCGGCACAAAAACAGCAACTTCAAAACTGATGCGTCGGGTTATCACTTCCCTTTTCCGAACGCTCTCTCACGCATCACCGCTCGCAGTCAGGTGCAACCGCTTGCTTTGCGAAGTCATGATACAGAAAAGCTAACCGCGGGGCCGTCCCGGATGTCACTTAAGGCTCCATGCGACCTTCCTTAAAACGAAGCCCTTTTAGGGGGTGCGGCGGATAATGCACACGCAAAGGGGGGAATGATTAACGCTAAATCGACGAAATAAATCTTCCGAACTGGCAATGCACATTCCGCGGGTGTCCCCTAGTGGAACGCCCCTACATCCAACTCGCGTCGAGATCGCCCCACAGCGGTCGACTCTTAGGTTACGATGTTACCCACCAGCGATTGAAACGCCTTTCTAGTCGGAAGAGGGCTGCCACTTTCCCCTTGATGGAATTTCGAGAAAAATGACGATGTTTAAACGAAACGCGACCACCAAGCTTGGAAACAAATCAAAGCGAAAGTATCGACGCCGATTGCTAAAGGCTGAATCGTTGGAAAAACGCATGGTGTTGACAACCTATTTCGTCGACGCTGATTTTGTCAATTCGCAAAACGATGGTACGGAGGAGAATCCATTTGCGTCCATTAACCGGGCCGTTGTCGCGGCCCGAAGCAATGCTGGCGACGATGAAATTGTGGTTGCACCGCGAGCCGACGGACGGCGATACGACAGCCAAATTTCGTTCGCCGATAGAGGTTCCAATATTGGAAACGACGACGGCGCGATCCTGATTCGAGGCGCTACTGGCGAAGCGACCGACGTTGTTCTCACATCGGGAAATGGAAACAGCTTCTTGATCAACGCGCCGCTTGACATCACGATTCGCGACTTGACGATTGAAGACACGTACTTAGCTGCCGTTCGTGTTACATCCCCTGCCAACGTCTTGCTCGAAAACATCCGAGTCAATGGACCGCAGGATCGCAGCGGTGTCGTTCATCAAAGTGGGGACATGGTCATCCGCGACAGTCTGTTCGAAAATCTTTATCACGGGATCTTCTCGGCTGAATTGCGAGAATCGGGCAATTCAAGTCCAATCATTGGCTACCCAGGATCACTCACTGTTGAAGATGTGAAGACGACGAACAATGCAATTTTCGGTATTCTGACCAGGAATGCACTCGGCGATGTAAACTTGGATAACGTGACTGCTACGGGGAATGGATTCAGTGGCATAAGAGTTTTCCAACAAGAATCGATTACGATTTCCAACGCGGTGCTGACCTCTAACGCCGACCATGGGCTGTCGATGCAAGACACTGCAAATGCGTTGGTCGCGGGCGGAACATTTAGCGACAATGGAATGTCCGGACTAAGTGCGTCCACATCGCCCAATCTTGTTATTGCTGGCGGATTCTTCGATAACAACGGAGAGCATGGGATCAGGATTGAGAGTGCCGATGGTCTCACCATTGATAGAATTTTCGCTACGAATAATGGCGACATAAATGGTCAATCGAGCGTTGGGGGTGGCGGCATCAGTGTTTTACCATCTACATCCAATGCCATTTCGATCTCAAATAGTTACATCAGCAACAATGAGTCTCGCGGAAATGGAGGTGGTATTCAGATTTGGTCATCGACCACCATCGATTTACCAATTCTCGCTGATGTCACCGTCGCGGATACGACAATTACAGGGAATGTGATTGCAACGGAGACGATGGGGCAGGGTGGCGGAGTGGCGTTCTTCGGATATGGCGACTTTCGTCTAGACCGTGTCACGGTGTCAGAAAATTCAGCACGTGGCACGGCTGGCGTCCACGCCAACAATAGCGGACCCGACAATCAAGGCAACTCGTCTTCGCTGAGCATCGCCGAATCGACAATCGCGAACAACATGGTTGTTCTCGATGGTCCAGGAAATGGCGCGGCCTCAGCAGGGCTTTTTCAAAGAGGCGGTCATCTCGACATTGTCGGAAGCACGATTAGCGGCAATGTCGGAGGAAATGCTGGAGGTCTTTTCGTAACGCCGATCGGCGGCACCATCACGAATAGCACCATTACCAACAATCGCGGAGTCATCGCGGGTGGCATCAATTCTCGAGTCAGTGGCAGCGATTTCGTCCTGAAGAATGTGACCATCTCTGACAACATTGGAGGAGTAGTCGGCGGACTACGATCGGCCTCTGCAGCCACATCAATTGGCAACACGGTGATTGCCCGTAACCAGCAGGGAAGTCTTGACGACACGTCCGGCAATCTGCCTGAGAGTGACATCGATGGGACAGTAACGACGTTGGGCGGAAACTTCTTTGGCGAAGGTGAAAATGTCATCTTAGTTGGAAACGGATCTGGACCTGTCCTCGATTCCCAAGGCACCGTCGATAATCCTCTTGATCCATTGCTGGGCGAGTTACAGGACAACGGTGGAGCTACGTTGACGCGGGCTCCGCTCGCTGGCAGTCCGTTGCTCGACTCCGGAAATGGTGAAATCACGGGACTTCCTGAGCTCGATCAACGTGGGGTCGATCGGATTCTGGGTCGAGGTATTGATATTGGATCAGTCGAAACGCCAGCGTTGGACTTCCGAGGCGAGACCGAAAGTAGCAGGATAAATTTGAACTCAGCTGACAAGGGAGGAAAAACGATGAGCATTGTCCTTTACTCGACGGCAACATCCGATGTGTCTCAAATTCAAGTCGATTCGATCGCTTGGGCCGGAGCGAGTGTGCACCGGAGCAAACTGGTTGATGTCGATGGCGACGGAAGACTCGATCTTGTGCTGAAATTCAGATTGAAAGAAACAGATTTGCTGGCTCGCTACACCACTGCCCTGCAGGCAGACCAAGACAACAGCGTACAGCAGCTTGAAATCGAACTTACCGGAAACACGATCGATGGCACTAGTTTCACCTCTCTGATTTCAGTCGAAGCGGAAACGACGGGGAAGAAATTGCGTAATCTATTGCGTTCTTTTTAGCAATGAAAAGCCATCACTGAGCCAGCAGCACTTAACAGAGTGTTGCTAGCTCAGAAGGCGCCCTTCGA
>CAXBHV010001152.1:0-3038 GCA_963974855.1 uncultured Rhodopirellula sp.
CGCCGGCGGATCGATTGTCAACATCGGAGACTGGGCAACCGTGCGTCCGTATCTCGACCACGCGGCGTATTTCCCCAGCAAAGGCTCGATCGAAGTCATGACCCGGTCGCTTGCGGTTGAACTAGGGCATCGTAACCCTCGAGTCCGTGTAAACTGCATCCAACCTGGGCCGGTGTTACTCTCGGATGAAGTGAGCGATTCGCAACGCAAAACTATCGCAGCGAGCACGTTGGCCGGCAATATTGGTGCCCCCGAAAACATCGCTCACGCAGTGCAGTTTTTATGCGAGAACAATTTTGTCACCGGAGTTTGCTTGCCGGTCGACGGCGGGCGTAGCATCTTCGCCTCCGATGGTTTGCAAGTCGGAATGAATACCGGCTAATCGCATCGGTCGGGAAACCAATCCCGTAGTCTCATTCGATAGCTGGATACTTCGCCAGCAGACTGTCGTGTGCATCGCCTAACACAATTCCGGCAGCTTCCTGCTGCCTCCGAACGCGATCGGTTTCTTTGAGACGAACGGCGCGGACGGCCGCATCGGCGATTCGCTGGCCTCGCCACAGAATGCCGACGTAAATGGTGCCATCCATCTGCGGCGGCGCATCGGGGCCAAGATGGCCTGTTACTGCAACGGCCAGACCAGCCTCTGGAGTTTTTTCGAGCACGTTCCTGGCAAGCTCCATTGTCACCAACGCACTGACCGCAGTGTGCTTTTCGATCAAGCTTGTCGAAATATTCAACCACTGCGTTTTCGTTTGCTCGCGATACACCACTGCGGAACCGCATAGCCAATTGGAAATTCCCGGCACTGACGCCAACGTTGCGGATACCAGCCCCGCAGTGCAACTTTCCGCGAAAACGATTCGCGTTTCGGTTCTTGCAAGTCCATCCGCTAAATCGCCTGCAATTTTCTGGATATCCATCGAGCAATTTCATCAGTGCGTAATAGGATTCGACACATGGATTGGGTGACGCCGCCCGAATCGGCCAGCGGCTTAGCCCAGGGACCATCCGGCGCGAGGTTCGCGCCGGAGAAACGGTTCGGCTTCGGGGCAGCCAACACATTCCATTTTCTTGCGGTCCCAAGTGATCTTCTTGCCGACACGATAGGCCACATTGCCAAGATGATTGGCTTCGGTCAACGGACCAGCGTAGGTAGCAAACGGGCTGCCGGTTTCACCTTCACCGCGACACGCACGCAACCACTCTTCGTGATGCCCCGGCGAATCGGGAATAAAAGGTTCGGGACGTTTGAAGTCGGCAAAGTCGGACTCGGGTAACAGCACATGTTTTCCGTAATCAGACAGCAGCATGCCTTTGCTGCCGACAAACAAAACGCCGCTGCCCCATTGTGGAATTGCCTTTTGGGTCCACAGTTCAGGCTTGTGAGTTCCCTGGTACCACGTCAACGTGACAGGTGGCAATTTTCCCCGTTTCTCATATTCGTAGACAGCCGTCATGGATGCCGGAGCGATTTCGGGATGGGCCGGAAGCCCAAACGACTCCACTGACTTGGGCGCATCAAGTTTCAACGCCCAAAACGGCAGATCATTCCAGTGAGATCCAAGATCCGACATCGTGCCGTTGCCAAAATCCCACCAGCGATACCAATTCGGGCCTGGGAAATAGACGTTATGGAACGGACGCTGTGGCGCGGGGCCAAGCCAAAGGTCCCAATCGATATGAGCCGGAGGCTGCATCGACTCTTTAGGACGATTGTCGACAAATAAACGGTCGCCGTGCTTCGTCGCATCGGCTTCGGACTGGTACCCCCAGGCTCGGGAAACCCAGACATGTGCCTCGCTGACGTCACCGATCGCGCCACTTTGAATCAACTCAACCACACGGCGGTAATTGCCCGATGCATGGATTTGTGTTCCCATCTGGGTGACGACGCCTGCGTTGGCCGCCGCTTCGGCGATGCGGCGTGTTTCGTAAACGTTGTAAGCGAGCGGTTTCTCGCAGTAGACATGTTTTCCAAGCTGCAGCGCAGGCATCGTCGCATAGGCGTGAGTATGTTCCGTCGTGCTAACGACGACTGCGTCGATGTCGTTTCCGATCGCATCGTACATTTTGCGAAAGTCAGAAAACTTCTTGGCTCCAGTGAACCTTGTTGCTGCGTGATCGACAAACCTCGAATCAACATCGCACAACCCCACGACATCCACGGCGCCACTCGCCGAGATTGCGGAAAGATTCGCACCGCCGCGACCGCCGACCCCCACAAACGCGACCTTCATGCGATCGTTTGCGGATAAAGCCAGCAAGGACCTTGGTGTCGCGATTGCAGCAGCGCCCGCGATGGTGCCGGCAAGCAGATTTCGACGACTCAAACGCAATGGGTGGTTCATGGGATCACTTTCTCATTTGGAAGGAAGGGACAATGAGGTGGGATCGCAACGAGCCACGGAAACGATGTTGCAACTGAATGCAAGGACTTGGCTGATTAAATTAACGCGGCCGTTTCGAATCACTCGCTCGAATGCGATTTGGGTAGGTAGCGAAAGCTATTGTAGCCGCCGCAACTGGCCGCAGGGGGCCGAGTTGCAGCAATTTCACAAAGCTCTCTACGTAAACCACATCCGCAAGTGACTCGTTCGGAGTTTGGCTACCACTCCAAAACGTAGGCAAACACCAATGGAGCGACGATGGACGCATCACTTTGCACCATAAACTTCGGAGCTTCGGGTTCGAGTTTGCACCAAGTGATTTTCTCATTCGGCACCGCGCCGCTGTATCCACCAAAACTGGTGACCGCGTCGCTGATCTGACAGAAATAGGCCCATAGCGGGATATCAAGTTTCAGATCCTGGATCATCAGCGGGACCACACAAATGGGGAAGTCACCTGCGATTCCGCCACCGATTTGGAAAAATCCGATCGGGCTGTGCTTGGACGTCTCGCTGTACCAGCGAATCAGTTTCTCCATCTGCATCGTGCCGGACGCAATCGCTTGATGGTTTGCTACCTTGCCCTCGTAAACGCGAGCGGCGTAGATGTTGCCGAGCGTCGAGTCCTCAAGACCGGGGACGATCACT
>CAXBHV010001153.1:0-3032 GCA_963974855.1 uncultured Rhodopirellula sp.
TGCGTTCCTGCGTTTCACGCTGCGCGGGTGCAGCGGACTCCGCGGCGACGGTGTTTTCGGTGGCTCCGTGGGATCGACCACAGATAGAATTCCATAGTTTACGCAGTGGCATCGGACGATGGCCTCGTGAAAGATCGAGCGTTCGCGGTTGCAGATGTAACGACTTCTCTTATTGTGTCGGCGAAATTGACCTCACAAGTCGATCTGTGACACAAGAAGTCCGGTTGCACCGATGGTGGGTGAGTTTGCGTCCTAGGGTTTCTGTACTAGCAGCTATCCGCAAATCCTTTTGCCTCACCCGCCTCCTTCACCGTCAAACTCCATGAATATTTCGGATCGCAATCAAGATTTCGGTGACGCGGACGTCATCGAACTGTGTGAAGAACGGCTGGCGCTGTCGGCAAGTCTGCCCAGCGATCTGTTGCTCGAAGCACTCAGCATCGGATTGTCTGACGACCCCCTGGGCGCGACATCGAGCGTAAATTCTGACTTATCGTCACAACCGGAACTCGATAATGCTTCGCAGGTGACGGACGCCGATCTCGCGTCACCTAACTTGATCGAACAAGCAACTGAAATTCGCAGTCTCGTGAGCTCAGGCAATGCGGTTCTGAATGGCAGCGGTCAAACCGTCGCCGTGATTGATAGCGGTGTCGCTTGGGATCACGTCGCTCTTGGTGGTGGCTTTGGTCCCGGATACCGCGTCGTCGGAGGCTGGGATTTTGCCGAAAACGACGCTAACCCTTACGACGACGGCCCGGCCGGTTTCCACGGAACGCATGTTGCCGGACTGCTGGCTGGCCAATCGGACTCGTTTTCAGGGGTTGCCCCCGGCGCGGATATCGTCGCGCTGCGTGTCTTTGACGATGCCGGAATGGGCCAGCTGAGCTGGATCGAAGACTCGCTCAAATGGGTACACGAAAATCGAAACGCTTTTGAGTCGCCCATCACGACCGTCAACTTGTCAGTCGGAGCGGCTCTAAACGCCGACAATCTTGCCGATGCAATGTCGATCCTCGAGGACGACTTACAACTGCTTCGCGAAGACGGCATTCTCGTGTTTGCCGCTGCGGGCAACTTCTTTGGCAACTCGGTCACCGATACAAGCTTGATGTACCCGGCGTCGAGTGACGCGGTGGTCGCCGTGGGCTCGGTCAACGATCTTGGCGAGCTCAGTTCGTTCTCACAGCGGGCCGATGGCTTGCTAGCGACCAGCGGCGAATCGGTCCGCAGCTCGGTTCCCGATCACGTCTATGGTTGGGACGGAAAGGTTGACGATTTTGCGTCACTGAACGGAACCAGCATGGCGACGCCACAAATCGCAGCCGCCTCCATGCTGGTGCGTCAATCGATGATCGACGAAGGCGTCGAGCCGACTCCGGATGCCATTTTGGCGAGATTGCGAGACTCGACAGTAACACGAATCGACTCCGACACCGGGGCGTCGTACAACGTCATCGATTTGCAAGCTGCGATCAATGCTGCGGCATCCGATCCGACGGACCCTGTCGAACCAGACGATGTAGCGGAGCAAGGAGAACAAACTGAGCTCAGTATTACTCACTTCACCGCAACGAGTGACAACGAATCGTTTGTGCTCGACCTGACCAATGGAATCGAACTTCGCAGTGGCGGGAACGTCTATCGCTTTGAGGCGGGTGATTCGTTGACAACGCCGATTGTGATTGATGTCGGCGCGGGTGCGGATTCACTGCACATTATTGGTTCGGCCGAAGCCGAGCGATTGGTGATGCATCCGTCCACCAGTAGCGAAGCAAGCCGATTGTCGACCAACACCTTTGAAATCGAGTTTCGTGGCGTCGAGTCGGTCGTGTTCGATGGTGGCGGCGGATCTGACCGCGCGACGCTGTATGATTCCAGCGGCGACGACACACTTCGATCGGGGCCTGACAAAACGGTGTTATCCGGAGTCGGCTTTCAATTCGAAGTCAACCAGGTTTCGCGAATCTATGTCCACGCCACGGGTGGTGGCGAAGACCAAGCGTTTTTGAACGATTCGGCTGGCAACGATGTGCTCGCCGTCCGGCCTCAATTCACTAGCCTTCGCGGTGAAACGTCGTTCCAAGCCGCCTACGGTTTCGAGCGGGTTTATGCGTACGCCACCGCAGGGGGCAACAACACCGCAACCCTGTACGACTCCGATGGCGACGACACGATGAGTGTCTCGTCGAGCCGATCGATCATCAGCGGGCCTAATTATCAGGTGAGTGCACGGGGTTTTGACTCGGTCGAAGCCTATGCCAGCGGCGCGGGGCATGACACCGTGAACATTTATGCCGACGACGCCAACAGCCAGTGGGATCAGACGAATGATCGGTTGCAATGGACGGGCAGCGACGGAGCAACTCGGATCGCACGCGGATTCGAGCGGATGCAGGCATTCGAGCAATATGAACCGATTGCAATTGCCCCTCAATCGCTGAACTTTGCTTCGATGATTGCCATCGACGACGCTGCCGAACGACTTCGCCGCGAACGTCTCGCCTCGCAAGCCGTATTCGAGTGGCTCGGCAAAAAAAAGGTGTCGGACACCTTTTTGGGGGAATAGAGAAGATGAGTTGAGTGGGTTTCGGGGAGCCGGGATGAGGCGAAAATTCGCTGGGCGTTGACAGTTTCGCGTTTACAGTTGACAGTAAACGTAGTAATTCTGCTCCCCTTCCATCTGCTTTCTCACGCCCAAAATGTCTCAATCTCAATCGTCTACGGGAAATTCGTCCACCCCTCGGACTATGCTCGACAAAATCTGGGACGAGCACGTCGTCTATCAAAATGAATCGGGTCCTGCGATCCTGTACGTCGATTTGCACCTGGTTCACGAGGTCACGAGCCCGCAAGCCTTCGAGGGGCTGCGTTTGGCGAATCGCCCGATTCGACGCCCCGAGCGAACGATCGCAACGCCCGACCATAACGTCCCCACCAGCGACCGTAGTTTGCCGATCGCCGACCCGATCAGTCGCAAACAGATCGAAACGCTGCGAGAAAACTGCAAGGAATTCGGTGTCACGCTATTT
>CAXBHV010001154.1:0-3013 GCA_963974855.1 uncultured Rhodopirellula sp.
CAGGGACGCTTCGTTTTCTCGATGTGATCCCCCGCAGTCGATGGCTGTCTATTGCGGGTGGCGTCGCCGTGGCATATGCGTTGGTGCACTTGTTGCCTGAACTGCAGCAGCATCATGAAGTACTCCGCAAGTCGACGGCGGATCATGGCTTTCAGTGGCTCGGCGAACACTTGCTGTGGTTACTGGTTCTCGCGGGATTGGTACTTTTTTACGGACTCGAGAAAGTTGCGATCCGGTCCAAGTCCGATTCGAAATCTCAGGAATCGAGCATTCAAACGTTCTGGTTACACATTGTTTCTTATGCGTTTTACAATGCGTTGCTCGGCTACCTGCTGGTGCGTGAAGATCGGGGACTACGTTCGCTAGCGTTGTATTTGATGGGGATCGGTTTACATTTTCTTGTCAACGATCACGCACTTCGTCAGCACCACAAAAAGCGTTACCATCGGGCCGGTCGTTGGGTCCTGTCCGCTGCGGTGTTAGCGGGATGGGCGATCGGCGTTTCCACCGAACTTCACGAAGCGTTGACGGCATCGACCATCGCCTTTTTGGCGGGCGGGATTTTGCTGAACACGTTCAAAGAGGAATTGCCCGAGGAACGTGAAAGTCGCTTCTGGGCATTTGCTCTTGGAGCGGGCGGCTATGCCGTGTTGTTACTTGTCGTCTAACCGGGACGCGGCGAATTTCAGGACGGTTCGTAACGTCCCCATTGGCTTACCGGAAGCAGTCCGATGTCGGAGACTCTTGTGACCAGGGCCCGACATTCTCCGTTCCGATATAATCGTTTCACTATCAACTTTTCGTGGCAATTCCTAAACAACCAATCTCGCCTTTCGCTTCGTGAGAATTGTGTGGGACGTTGATTTCGTTGAGCAAAGGACGACACTAAAAACGTGTTATACTATGGTCTTCATTCTTTTCCCGTTTGCCCTTCCCACCTCCCCTCTCTCTCGCCAGAAGCAACTCGAATGCCCCACCTACCATTCTCTGCTACCCTCGACAAGCTTTCGATTGATTGCATGCAACGCGCATCAAGCTCCAGCAGTGCAGCCGATCCGGCGAAAATGACGCGTCGCGTATTTGTCTCGTCTACTGCCGCTGCATTGGCGGCGACGCCCGCACTCGCACGCGCGAACGATTCGAAACAGTGGCGAATCGGTGTGATCGGACACACCGGGCGGGGTGACTTTGGCCACGGCATCGACACCGTCTGGCTGGAATTGCCAGAAACCAAAATCGTCGGCGTCGCGGACGCGGATCCACAGGGACAAGAACGTGCAAAGAAAAGACTCAAGTGCGAGCATGCGTTCTCGGACTACCGCGAGATGATTCAGCAGACGCAGCCTGAGATTGTCGCGATTGGCCCACGCCATGTCGATCAGCACCATGCGATGATCATGGCGGCGGTGGATGGCGGCGCAAAGGGAGTCTATATCGAGAAGCCGTTTTGCGGCACTTTGCAGGAGGCAGACGAAATCGTCGCGGCGTGTCAACGATCGGGGATGCAATTGGCCATCGCGCATCGCAATCGCTACCATCCGGCATTGCCGGTGACCAAGGCGGCCATCGCGGAGGGCGCGATCGGAAAAGTACTCGAGATTCGCTGCCGCGGCAAAGAGGATACACGGGGCGGCGGACAAGATTTGTGGGTCTTGGGAACTCATCTTTTTAACCTTGCCAGCTACTTTGCCGGCAACCCGACCACCTGCTCGGCCACCTACTACGCGGGCGATCATCCCGCGACGACTGCGGACGTGGTTGAGGGCAGCGAAGGAATTGGGCCGATCGCCGGAAATCGCTTGCACGCTCGTTACGACACCCAGAGCGGCATCCCGGTCTTCTTTGATTCGATCCGTGACGCAGGAGTGGCGAAAGCAGGATTCGGAATCCAAATTGTTGGTACCGAAGGAGTGATCGATCTGCGGATGGACACAGAACCTCTCGTCCATATCCTGCAAGGCAGTCCGTTCCAGCCAACGTCAACACCTCGCCGCTGGGTCAACATTAGTAGTGCAGGGATCGGCAAGCCTGATCCGATCGCCGACATCAAACCGTTGGTCAGCAAACACATCCTGCCGGCTCGCGATCTGATCACGTCGATCAACGAAGATCGGCGACCGCTGTGCAGTGAAATCGATGGGCGAGTGACCATGGAAATGGTGCACGCGACGTTCGCCTCTCATATCCGTGAAGGCCAACGCGTCTCACTACCACTCACGATGCGAATGCACCCATTCAGCAACTGGAACGACAACCATTAGTATCGCTTCGTGTTTACTGTGCCCTGTTTTCTCAACCGCTAAATCGAACACGGATTCGGTCAGCGTTATGCTCAATTCCTTCGAATTTTGCTCCAACTACATAAGAAGGGGAAGTACTTTGTACCGATACGCAACTTTGTGGTGCACGTTATTGTTGTTTGCAGTGACCTCTCCGCTGCAATCCGCCGAACGTCCAAATATCTTGCTGATTGTCTCGGATGACCAGGGGTACAACGATCTGGGGGCACTCGGCAATGGGATCCTCACCCCGGCGCTGGATCGGATGGCACGCGAAGGCACTCGGCTGACCAATTTCTATGTGGCGTGGCCCGCGTGCACGCCATCGCGAGCAAGTCTATTGACCGGGCGTTATCCACAGCGAAACGGTGTCTATGACATGATTCGCAACGAGGCTCCCGACTACGGTCTCCGTTATTCCGCCGAAGAGTATGCGGTCACTTTCGAGCGGGTTGGAGGCATGGACGAGCGTGAAGTCATGATTCCCGCCGTGCTGAAGTCGGCAGGCTACAAGAGCGGCATTTTCGGAAAGTGGGATCTCGGAACGCTGCGACGGTATCTGCCCACGTCCCGTGGCTTCGACGATTTTTATGGGTTCACCAACACCGGAATCGATTATTTCACGCACGAGCGTTATGGCGTGCCGTGCATGGTTCGCAATCTGTCGCCTACCGAAGCGGACAAGGGGACCTATTGCACCTATTTGTTCCAGCGTGAGGCATTGCGGTTTATCG
>CAXBHV010001155.1:0-3013 GCA_963974855.1 uncultured Rhodopirellula sp.
TCCAGCCCCGATGATTATGGGGGAAGCCACACCCCAGGTCAAGCTTTTGTGACGTTGACAATCATGCGTTGCACATCGATGTCGTTGAAGTCAAATCGTGAAATTGATCTAGTAGCACTGCGACCGCTTCGCTTGGGCGCGGAGCGGGATGGCTGGATTGTTGGTGACGAGGTGCGTCAGTATGTAGCGACGGAGTGAGCGAGCTTGTCCAATGTGCGAGCATTCATGCGTGCTCGAGGCTTGAAGTGGCCAGCGGATTTTGCAGAGATTTGCAGAGATTGGTGCGGCGGATGGGGAGGCTCCATTGAGCAGACTTATTCGCATCTGTAAGGCGTTCATTTGTTGATCGCACAGTTGGCCTATGGATGCGGGATGCAGATCAGTGAAGCATTGCGACTTCGCATGAAGATTTTGACTTTGATCGGATGGTGATTGAGGCTCACGCCCCCAAGGGCGAGTAGAGTCGATTTACGATGGTGCCGGAAAGCGTTGTGCCTAAGATCCATCGCTGAATCGCTTCACGTTGCGTATTGCACGCGCACGATCTAGAGCAAGGGCAAGTCTAGAGCGAGGTCAAGCATCGGTGTGATTGCCAAAGGCATCCGAAGGCAAGTGTCCGAACGCAGCGAGTGAATTGAAGTGGCAATATCCATTCTTGATTCATTCGGGGCTTGGGCATTCAAGTGCCGCCGCCGCGATACGCCACGTGCAGGTGACATGCGAAGTGTCGGGCGAACGGCACCAAGGTGAAAACGGGCTAGCCCATCGTGATGGATGGGGTGAATTGAATGGCACCCCAGGGATGACCCCAGTCCATGACGCCCAATGGCACTGCCCGGCAGTCAAGCAAACCGAATGGGCAGAAAAAAAAGCCGGGTTTCCCCGGCTGTTTTAGGTGATTGCTTTCCAGATGCAACACCCATAGCTACCCCGCAAGGACTCGAACCTTGAATGGCTGAACCAAAATCAGCAGTGTTACCATTACACCACGGGGTAGAACTTCACTTAGTCTAGCAATACTTTGCTTCGTTCAGAAGAGGAGCTTTGACGCTCTTTCTAGGTTCGCCCCAAAATTTTTAAGGGATGACCTTACTTCTTTTTTTCTTCTTTCGAAGACTACTAAACAATTCTAAACAATGAAAAAACCCCGTGGCTTCGAGCGGATGCTCTTGCCACAGGGTTTAGTGTGTATCAGTGACCCCTACGGGACTCGAACCCGTGTTACCGCCGTGAAAGGGCGGTGTCCTGGACCGCTAGACGAAGGGGCCATGAATTGTGGAAATGTCCTCGCCCTAAGGCGTGTGACAAACTCCGCAACGCGTTGATCACTGTGAGAGAGTTTTTAGCTAAGACCACTAACTCTCGTCAAGGGTTCACATCCCTTGATATTCATTCTCGGCGGAAAAAAGTTCTGGCTTGTAGGAAAACACGGCGTTTGCGTGAAAAACTTTTTGTTCTTTGTCTTGTCTCTGCCGTTGGTTTTAGCTCCAGCCGACTTTCAATCGCGAGAAAAACCGCCAATGGAAATCGCTGGAACCACTCCGGTGATGATGGGGCGGCATGCAGAATGCTCAACGCGGGCTTGCGAACTCGGAAACGTGATGTGCACTTGAGTTGGCAGCAGTGGTAGGCTTAGCAACCGCGCAAAAAAATACTCGCAGTTTTCAACAACTGCGAGCAAAGATCATCGCAGGCACAAATGGCTGCGAGATTGTGATTAGGAACGAGCCCAGGGTAACAGGGACATCCCCCGGTCCTATCAGGATTCGACTGGCGTGTCGCCTGATTCCCGACTGCGTTGAATCGCGTCGTAAACTTCCCGGCGATGAACAGGCACCTCACGTGGGGCTTCGACGCCCAAGCGGACTTTGTCCCCACGGATCTCGACAACCACGATTCGGATATCGTTGTTGATAACGATGCTTTCGTTTTTCTTTCTCGATAAAACTAACATTGATTCCAGTCCTTTCCTAACCGGCCCTGATTCTTCAAACTTATTATGCCTACAGTCCCGATGCACACAGTGCCTCAGTCGAATGAGATCCGCTTGAAGCAGGTGCTTCGTTGATCCCGCTTGCTGATCTCAATGACTATGATCATCGCACGTAGGCCGGTTGTGTCCGCAGGATCGCTCCGTGTATGCCCGCTTTCCTGACACAATGAACTCTAAGTCAAAAATAGCATCAGTCAAGGAATTATGCCTTGACAAACCCCGGAATTTGACCTTTCGCCCACCCATTAGGTAATGGTGGGATCTCGGAGCGAGCCCTGTTTCGGCCCCAAAGTTGCTCAAACGCCCCAAATCTGGCGTTTTTGGCAGCATTAACCGTCATCGCAAAAAGAATTGTTGTAGGCGAGTTTTTGGACACTCCGGAACCATTAGGGCTTTTCGTTCGTCGTACTGTTAGGTAGACACCTCTGTGTGAGTGCCGCCCTAGCCGGTTTTCTTGAGTTAAAATCGGCGCAATCTGCAAAACTACAGGTCCGCTGCTAGCCCCAATCGGTTCAATAAAAATGGTACGAGCAATATCTAGCGACGACAACTCCATGCCCGTCCGGGGTAAAGTTTTCACCCGCGAGAGGGCGACCGAGATGTTGCCACTTTTGCGGACGATCCTCCGCGACGCCTTGCAGTTAAGCCAAGCGATTGATCGACAGCGAGATCAAATTGCAGGAATCGACAAATTAGCGGAAACGATGGACCACCCCTCGTATCGCGACGAAGTCAACGACATTCGGGTGACATTGGCGGATGAGGAAGCAAGATTGGAACAATGCATCATCGAGCTGACCGAATTAGGGGTCGAGCCTCATTTGCCGCTCAATGGGAACATTGATTTCCCAGCCATTGTCAATCGCCAACCCGCCTGTCTGTGCTGGATGCTGGGTGAAAACTCGGTGGATTTCTGGCACAATGTCGGGCAAGATGCGTCATTCCGGCGGCCGCTGCCTCCGCAAACCATTGGCGCCGAAAAATGCCTGTGACAAGTAATATGCCTGTGACGAGGTAGCG
>CAXBHV010001156.1:0-3004 GCA_963974855.1 uncultured Rhodopirellula sp.
TTCGTCGACGAGGTCGGCGGTGAATTGAGTTCGGTTCTGCTCGGCAAGACTTTTGGGACCAATTGCCAGGAAGCCCGTTGCCACGAGGTTCTCGGCCCATTGCGAATCGGAATCGACGGGCAGCAAATCGCCAGCAATTTGTTCTTGCAAAAATCGATCATAAGGTTTGTCTTCGTTGAACGAATCGATCACGTAATCGCGATACCGCCACGCGTGCGGGAAGGTCGTATTGACTTCGCGACCATTCGATTCGGCGTAGCGAACGAGGTCTAACCAATGGCGTCCCCAACGCTCGCCAAATTGCGTTTTTTCGAGCAGTTGGTCGACGACGTGGGCGATCGCCTTGTCAGGATCGGTGTCGTAGTATTTTTCGAAATATTCGATCTGAGCAAGACTTGGCGGCAATCCGATAAGGTCAAAGCAGAGCCGACGTAGGATTTGGTGCGGCTCGGCATCCACGGCGGGGGCTGTGATGCGAGGGTCGGGGGCTCCCATTTCGATCCAGGTGCGAAAGTCATTGATCACGTTTTGTGACAACTTGCGTTTCGGAGGCATCTGGAAATCTTGATGCAGGATCGCGCTATACAGCAGGCTCTCGTCCAAGTCACCTGGAACGACGGCAGGACCGCTATTGCCGCCGATGGCTGTCAATTCCTGGGTGTCCAGCCGCAAACCGCCTTTGGCGTTGCCGGTTTGGTTCGAATGGCATCCGTAACATTCTTTGACGAGTACCGGACGGATCTTTGTTTCAAAGAAGTCGATTTTTTCTTGCGACAATGCTTCCTGAGCCGATCCGTTGGCTTGAGGAAACCCGATCGCGACGCAAATAAACAGCGAGAAAGTGGCGGTTCTACGCATCGTTCGATTGCCATAGTTTTGGAGAAGTGGAGCGAGACGCTCGGTGTCACTGTGACACTTTGCCCTAGTGCCTGATCAATCAAACCCCGGTGAAAAACGAACAGACCGTCGGCTATCCGAAATTTTCTGAGAATAGGGACCAGAATGCAAACAAAAACAGCCGCACTTGAAAACCAAGTGCGGCTGTTTCGACGGATTCAGGAAAAAGGGGACGGCTTCGTTATTAGAACTTGCGAAGTTGGATGTTCTTGAATTCGGCCCACATCGGTTTGCCGGCGTGCAATTGCAGTCCGATCACGCCTGAACTGAGAGCCAATTCAGGGTGCTCGTCCGTGAAATCCAAAACAAGCTTGCCGTTGAGGTAGTGTTTGATGTTGTTGCCTTTGGCAATGATGACAACGTCGTTCCAGTCGTCGACTTTCATCAGTTCTTTGAAACCGGCTTGATCGATCAGCGTATTGTCGAGCACCTTTTTGCCGTCTTTTGTCCATACTGCTTTTTCGCCTACCAAGCAGATACGTCCACGCTTGCCACGTTCGTCGTAGATGAACGAAGGAACATTGGGGAAGTTTTCTTCGTTGCGAAGTTCGTGTTGGTAACCTTTCAGGACCCAATCGTTGCCAACGCCTTTGCCCGACTGGTGTTGCGAGCGGTACTGGATTCCTGAGTTGTTGATTGCGTTGCAGCGGAAGGTGACGTGAAGTTCAAAATCGGCCAGTTCGCCGCCTTGCCAGATCAGGAATGTGTTGCCCTTGGCAACATTTTCAGGAGTGGTTTCGCCGTGGATCACGCCATCTTTGACCGACCACAGTCGCGGGTCGCCGTCCCATCCTTCGAGGTTCGAACCATTGAACAGGGTAACAAGCTCAGCAGAGTTCGCGGCGGCCTTTTTCGCGGGTTCATCAGCAACAGCGACGATGGCAACCAGGCCGAGACAAAGTGAAAGGGACAATCGGATCATCCAGGGATCTCCAAGGGGGATTTTGAGGAGGGAGGTAAATGTTAGGGATCGAATTATGACTCGCCCACCGCAAAACCTCAAACCATCCCCACGCTGATTTGCCAAGTTTTGTGCGATTCGCAGTCCCAGGACAGGTTCGCCACTGCGATTAGAGCGGGTCGTGCCGACACGATATTTTGGATCGTTTGTCCCATTGGTCAGGATGCTTGAGGTATGATTTTGTTCAATCAAACTCATCAAATCCCCCATCTGAGAACGTGTCGCCCATGATTCGCAAACCGATTTCGATGCTTGACTTACTCTATGGCCTTTGGATTTTTGTCATCACGACCACGTCTGTTTCTGGGGTGTTGGGAGGAATCGCACTGGCGGACGAGACACGTCCAAATGTGTTGTTCATCATTTCCGACGATTTGAACAATTCCATCGGCTGTTATGATCACCCGCTCGTGCAAACACCCAATATTGATCGGCTGGCTCGTCGTGGCGTTCGTTTCGAGCGAGCGTATTGTCAGTATCCGCTTTGCGGTCCGAGTCGCAATTCGATGTTGACTGGGCTGTATCCCAACAGCACGGGGATTCATCAAAACAGCCAGGTCTTTCGTCAAACCATTCCCTCGCATCACAGTTTGTCGCAAGCGTTTCGATTGGACGGCTATTTCGCGGCTCGCGTTGGAAAGCTTTATCACTACAACGTTCCCAAAAGCGTGGGGACCAACGGTCATGATGATCCAGGGTCGTGGGAACTCGAGCTGAATCCGGCCGGTTGTGACCGATTGCTGGAAGAGCCCGATATTTTTTCGCTTCGCAAAGATTCGTTTGGCGGCACGTTGTCTTGGTACGCTTCACCGCGAGGCGATCAGCTGCATACCGATGGGATGTTGGCCGACGATGCTTGCTGGGTGCTCGAGCGTTGCGCGAAACGCCAGGACCGACCCTTCTTTTTAGCTCTCGGTTTCTATCGCCCGCATACTCCGTATGTGGCACCGAAGCCTTATTTTGAAAAATACGATCCCAGCGAGATGCCGTTGGTTGCTAATGTGGAAGAGGACGTCAAGGATTTGCCAAAGGCGGCACTGGGCAGCCACAAAAAAGAGCACGAGCTGCTGACCGATCCGCTGCGACAACAAGCGATTCAGGCTTACTTTGCCAGTATCACGTTTATGGACGCGCAGGTCGGCCGCG
>CAXBHV010001157.1:0-2989 GCA_963974855.1 uncultured Rhodopirellula sp.
TGATTTGTGTTTGAACATGATGTTTTTGAACGTCGTCAGCACGGTGCTGGTTAATGGTAACCCGCTGTTGCGATTCGACGGTTACTACATCCTGATGGACTTTTTAGAGATACCGAACCTTCGTCAAAAAAGCACCGAGGTGCTGAAGCGTTGGTTCCAAGAAACGTGTCTCGGTTTGGAATTACAAGACGATCCGTTCATGCCCACACGGGGCAAGTTAATGTTCGGATTATTCACGATCGCCAGTGTGATTTATCGCTGGGTCGTGGTGTTTTCGATTTGTTGGTTCGTGATCAAAGTGCTCGAACCGTATGGACTGCAAGCGATTGGACGGATGGTTGCCGTGGTCGGGTTCTTCGGCCTGGTAGCACAACCGGTGATCCAAACGTGGAAGTTTTGTCGTACGCCTGGGAGATTATCAAAAGTGAAACGTGGCCGTCTGTTGGCGACGCTGGCGATCGCCGGGCTGGTTATCGCTGCCGTTGTTAAAATTGAGCTTCCTCATCATGTGGATTGCGCCCTCGAGATTCGTCCCAGCCAAGCGGGAGCGGTTTACGCCGGAACCCCAGGACGCATCGCCTGGACTGTCCAGCCGGGGACCGAGGTTCGCGTCGGGGACAAGATTGCGATCTTAGAGAACCCCGATCTGCAAATTCGTTTGGCGGATTACCGAGGCGAAGAGACGGTCGAAACCGTCAAGCTTCGCAATCTGTCGATGCGCAGCAGTTATGACCAATCGCTAAAAGCTTCGATTGAAACTCAAGTCGAATTGCTCCATTCGCTGGCCTCGGTGCGTGCAAAAACCGAAGAAGAACTAGAGCGATTGGTAATTCGAGCGAATCGCGACGGATTTGTCTTGCCGCCACCCGAACGCGACCAGAAAGATTCCGGCGACGGACGACTACCCGGTTGGACCGGATCGCCGTTGGATGAACGAAATCGAGGCGCGATGTTGACGGCAGATGACTTGATTTGCGAGATAGGCGGTCGTGACGCGTTCGAAGCCGTGTTGGTAATCGATCAAGGTGACGACCAATTGGTACGCGAAGGCCAAGCGGTGGACATGAAACTCGATTCCAACCGAATGGAAACGTTTAGCGGAACGATCTCCGAAAAATCAAACGACCCACTCAAAGCAACCTCGTCATCGATGGCTAGCCAGACCGGAGGCGACTTACAAACTGAAATCGACCCATCCACGGGAATGATCAAACCACGAAGTGTTTCCTACCAAGCACGCGTACCGCTGGACCCCAAAAACTTGACGTTGCGACCCGGTTATCGAGGCAGTGCCAAAGTGCACGTCGACCCCATGTCGTTGGGTTCACGGTTGTGGCGAGTGATCGCCAAAACATTCAACTTCGAGTTTTAAACAACTCACCAAGCTACGTATTTCGCGTGGTTTAACACATAAAAGCGGACATTAAGAATTATTTAATCGAACAAGGTCGTCTCACGTTGCAGCAGCCCCCCTTATTGTTAGCATGCGAATTGTCAGGATGTTTCATCATGGTTTACGCAGGCTTTACAAACAGGAAGCTGACTGGGACTTAGTGCGATTCGGGCGGCAAACCCGAGACGACTTTTACGCCCACACCGTTTTCGCTTGTTCGTGATGCGAGAACAGAATGATATTTCTTCTTTACCTTTCGGAGTGAAATTACTGATGGCAGACGAGACCAAGAGCCCTGCGGCCGACGCACCAGAAGCAGCAACCGGTGCTGCAGCCCCTGCAGAAAAGGCACAAACTCAGCAACAACAACCTGTTCAGGTCCAAGTGACTGACGAAAACGCAATGGCTTGCTATGCAAACTTTTGCCGCGTGACTGGATCGCCTGAAGAATTGATCATCGACTTCGGTTTGAACCCACAACCGATCGGCGTTCCTAAGGACCCCATTCAAGTCAAGCAACGCATCATCGTGAACTTCTTCACGGCGAAGCGTCTGTTGGCCGCACTGCAGATGTCGGTCGCTCGTCACGAATCGGTATTCGGCGTTTTGGAAACCGACATCAACAAGCGAGTTCGTCCAGGTCTGACTCAGCAGAACCAACCTGCACAAAAGAGCTAATTTGTCGCGCTGCAACACTTGCAGCGAAATCAGCTAAACTAAGCCGCGTCGCTTTTAAAGTGACGCGGCTTTTTTTGTGCACTTTCCGATGTTTGCGAATCTATTCAAATCGAGATCACCATGCAGTACCCCATCGAATTGACTTTCAAACTGATGACGTTTGGCCAGCGTGTGACGGTCACCGATGCCAGTGGGAATGTGCTGATGTTCATCAAACAAAAAATGTTCAAGCTAAAAGAGAAGGTGAACATTTACAGCGATGCCAGCCAATCGAATCTGATTTTCAATATCGCATCCGATCGCATGATCGACTTTTCGGCCAACTATCACTTCACCGATGCGCAAGGCAACGATTGGGGCGCGGTCCGTCGAAAGGGCATGCGCTCGTTATGGTCCGCCCATTACGAGATCATGCAAAACGGTGCCGTCGACATGACGATCAGTGAAGAGAGTCCGATGAAGAAGGTGCTCGAAAGTCTGTTGGGCGAAATTCCGATCATCGGGCTAGTCGCCGCCTACCTGTTGAACCCGAGCTACATCATCACACGGCCTGACGGCACTCCGCTGCTACGGTTAACCAAACGACCCGCAGTGTTTGAAGGCAAATTTGTGCTCGATAAACTAGGCGAAATGCCCGAAGATGACGAACTGCGATCACTATTGGCGATGATCATGCTCGTGCTGCTGGAGCGAGGCCGCGGGTAAGCGTTTGGGTTAGAATCAGTACTGTCAGCTCTCCCAAACGCAGGAGACTGCTGACTTAGCTAGCCGTTTTGGCAAACGCTATGAACCATTTTCTGTAGCGGAACTCGTCAACGGCTTGTTGATTTAGTGAGCCGTGACGCGTCAGCGGCCGGGTCCCGCGCACTACCCGGTGCCTTACGGCCCACGGCTCACCGTTGCGATTTGCATTTGGAT
>CAXBHV010001158.1:0-2987 GCA_963974855.1 uncultured Rhodopirellula sp.
GCGAGCCAAACAAAACTGCGATCGCCCTCAGGGGTTATGTAAGCGAGTACTCGGTAGGGTTAAACAGATTTTCGTTGATCGGTTTGCCTGTGGAACGATGCGAATGACAGAACCAAGCCGAATACATTACCGGGGTACTGCTCGGAGCCAAATTGTATCTCCGGTGGTGGCATCGAGTTCGATTTGAACCTCTTCGATGACGGGTCCGCCAGGCATCAACATACTCGGCTTATCGGGGCGTTTCTGAGCACGAACGATTTTGGCACTGGGCTGCAGGGACGCGGCAATTTCGGCTTCAAACGCGAGCGGCATTCCTTGAAACAAACTTATGCCGCGGTAAGCGTTTGGGTTGTTCCGGCCTCGCTCTAGCTTTTGCAGAGGCTTGGTGACGTCGGTTCTCCATGCGATGAAATACGGATCATCAGATTGCGGATCGAGCTTGATGGGCAGCGGATCCGAAAACGACGGTAGAGATGTGTTGCTAAAACTTGTTCGCACATCGAGTTGTCGTTCACCGACGTCCAGAAGTCGCCAAAGGTGGCTCGCCCCGCCGATGATTCGCAGTCGCCACTTGGTCAAATTTTCATTCGCGGGAGTCGCTGGAAGTCGAATTCCGATGTCATTGGGGCGACTCGCATCCCAACGAAGTTCGACGACGGGTTCGGTCGCGGCTGCGGATTCGACGTCGGCGCGTAGGAAGACGCTGTAGGCCGATTTAGCCGGATCTCTTTGCCATGTCAGGGCGTTCTGCCCTTGCGATTCGTCGCGTGGCTGCCACGCTGCGAACTCTTTCGTCGTATCCGACAGCACCACTTGATCGCCAACGAAAAACTCGGGAACGATCGTCAACACTGGTTTGCTGGTTTGGGATGCAGGACGATGAATTTCCCATTCATACTGTTTGCTTCGCGTGGCGCGGTACCGCAGTCCGTCGCGGAGTCCGATTCCTCTGTATCCAAGGTCGGTCGTGAAGCCGATGAAGGGTGAAGCCGGCTGGTAAGTTTGGTCCGCTTGGTCCATCCAAAGTCGATAGCCGGGTTGGCTGCCCCAGTCATCGCTTTGACCGTTAAAATAGGTTCCTGCCCCATAGTTCGTTCGCGGCGTGTAAGACTTGCCTGTCAGCTGTAGCAGTGACGCCGCCTGCCGATTGATTTCGGCCGGTGGGCTTAGCCCGTTGGACTGTCGCCACCCGTCGGGCATCCATTCACGCCCCATCGATTTGTCAAAAACGGACTGACCATCAACGAACACGGTGAAGCGATAGTTTTCATCAGCGTGGTCGGCAGCGCGTAAAGTAATTCGATGTTGACTAGGCGAGATCGGTATTTTCTCAAAGCTTTCCGGCATCCCGGCCTGAGACACGGTTGCCACACCGAATCGAATCTCAAACGACTTGTCGCGGGGAACATGGACTTCCCATGTTTCCACATCATTCGCCACGCGAGGATACGCGACTGACTGAAGTCGATCGGAGTCCGCAACGTCTAAACGACTCGAGAGAGCAAGTAATTTCGTACGTTGTTCATTCAAATTGGCGTTTTCTCTGAAAGCCAGCAACGAAGCAATCCAAACAGCAACGATTGCCGTCAGCGCGAGGATGTGCCGAAGTGAGAACCTGAATCGCCCTTTGTGCGAGTTGGTCGATAGGGAGGTCATTGCCGCTGTCCCTCCGCGATCCAGGCGTCCTCAAAACCTTCGGGTTCCTTGCCTTGACGAAGCTGATCAAACTCGGCTGCAAGCTTCTTGGGGCATATGACAAAGATTCCACCCGCATAGGTCGTGATGGATTGACCGCCGACATCTTTCTCTTCTGCGGTGGTCGGATCATACACTCTCAATATCGGTAGAATCGTGTCTTGATCAAAAGATTGGGCAGGTCCACCGGGCGTTGCCAATGTTTCGACCACCAAATCACCACTGTTGAGGTCAGCCTGCACGTCCCAAGTTGCTGCACTGATCGATCCGCCAAGCGAGACAAAGCACATGACCTTTTCGGCTTTCCGATGCAAACTAATCGTCAGCAACTCGTGATAGGGGTCGGAGCGAGGTGAAGAGTGGCCCGAACTGAAACCGCCTCGGAAGTACAGACCATGATCTGACAATCGTCCCCCGCCGCGCATTCTTTGGAAGTCATATCCAGGCGGAAGATAGCAGCGAAATTGCCAAAGTTGGTCAACGTACGGAGCAACTTCGGGAGGGATTGTCGGATCTTCGATGGCAACGATGTGAATCTTGTCGGCGTCGTCGATCGACATTCGTCCCAACTCGGCTTCTAGCTGCAATACGTCGCCCCGCAGCACGCGACTGGACCGCGTCAACACGATCAATGTTACGATTCCGGCAACGAACAAAAGACTGGAAATGAGTCGCAGAAGCCGGTTCAGTGTTGAAGTTTTCAAACGATAACAAGCCAGTCAGTAAATGTTGGTCGGCAGGAGCCGAGAAGAAAACATGGTAACACAAGGCGAAAGCAAAGGGTGAGTCAGCATCGTTCTGAAGTTGCTTGATGACTGGGTGATGGAAAGTCCGCCTATCGTAAGCGTGTCTTCCAGACGCTGTCCCGCATTCGATGCCCCGTTGATTGATCTTCACCAAAGGTTTAGCGAGCAAATACGCAAATTGGAGCGGCTGTTGACAAATGAAAGGGAGCGTTGGTTCGACTAGGTCGCGGTACTGATGGTCGGACTGGCATCCTGACAGCTCGAGTGTTATCGGCGGTGAGCAGCAGTGACAGACAACGGGCTGCTAAGAGAGAATCTCTGCATTGGGCAGTCCCGCGCGCAGCGTTTCTACTCCCTGGGGTGTGAGCTGCGTGTCCGCGACATCGATGTAGTTCAGCGTCATGCCGACGAGGATGGACACCGATGCGTCGGTGACTTGCGTCCCGCACAGGTTGAGTCGAGTGAGTTTAGGGAGCTGCGCAATCAGCTCGATCGCGCGATCCGAAATGCTGGTCCTCCAGAAGCTGATCCCTTCGAGATTCGAAA
>CAXBHV010001159.1:0-2985 GCA_963974855.1 uncultured Rhodopirellula sp.
CAAGAATCCTTGGTCATTCCGTACAATTCGCACAGTACGATGGTCGCTTGGGCTTGCGCGTAGGCTTGTTCGTGGCCACGAGCATCTTTGGCCATGAACCCACTTCGCGATTGCTGTTTAATCAAAAACTTGACGCCCTTTTCCACGTTTTCGGCGTACTTTCCCTTGGTATGCGTTTGGCCATCGCCGAGAAACGCCAACAGAGCCATCGCCGTGGCTGCCGTTCGATTTTCCGCCACACCTCCATCGGCGTAAGGACCTCGTTTACTCCATCCACCATCGGTGCCCTGATTGCGGCTCAGCCATTCCAATCCCATTTCGACCGCATGCTGCGTCTCTTTGGTACCGCCATAAAGTGCCAACAACGTCGACTTCATCGCCCCGGATCGCCCGTTGAACATCGGACGAGCGATTTCGATTTCGGGTCCGAAACCGATGTCCGCCATCGAGATTTCCGAGGAATCCGAATCGTTGGTGTCTTCAAAAATCGACGGGATATCGACCATGACTTCTTGATCGGTCTCGATTTCGGATGCATCGGCCAGCGTATCACTGGGGTCAACGACGAACTCGGTAAAGTTGACTTCTTCTTTTGTTTCGCTCTGGCCGATTTCCAACAGCACGCGACTGATCGCGTCGCCAGCCGGGGTCGAGATCAACGCCAGCGCCAACAACAACAACAAGTGGATAACGGTGCTGATCAACCAAGGCGGAGCTCCCTTGACGATTTTTTCTTCCGTTGACGGTCCATCCTGCTCGTCGGTTTCGGCGTTGGCCTGTTCGTTCTCGGCAGACGCACCGTCTGGCTTCGTTTTTCCTTTGCGGAATGTAGGCAGCTCGTCTCGCCAGCGAAGCGACTTCGCCGATCCGATCCCACTCGGGACAACCGCCGAAGCCACTTTGTCGGAGCCATTTTGGGTCGCTGTAGATTCGACCGGCCGCCGCAGCGGCGGCAATGTCGATCGAGGGGGCGGCGGAGGGGGAATGGGGCGTGCGGGTGGAGAATCCGCTGTTGAGGACGCCGTTTCCGGCATTGTCGGGTCCGGAACCGACGCAGCGGTGGGGGGCGGTGGAGGGACAATCGGGGTGTTCGCAGGCGTATTCGCAGTCGCCCCCAGTGTTGAGGGGGCCGTACGAGGGCGGATCAAATCGGATTGGGAATCCGCTTGCGACATCGAAAACCGAACAACAAGAGAAAAGATTGCCTGAGGAAGTAGCTCTACATAGAATAGAGTGTGAGTCAAAAAAATGCGAACGCAGCAAGGCTGAAAGTGCTCTGAAATCGGTTTGGCCGGGGACATCATCGTTACAAGTGACGTGACTGCTTACGATATTTCCGGTTGTCAGGGGATCGCGTCAGGCTAGGCCGAAGGGCAAGTCAAGAAATGTTAAAAATGGGATGTGCAGCCTGTTGACACTTTGCCGAGGATTCCCATATAGTCTGCACATCGATGGGAGACGCAAGTCACTCACTCGAAAACTTCACCGCGGGATGGAGCAGCCCGGTAGCTCGCGAGGCTCATAACCTCGAGGTCGTCGGTTCGAATCCGGCTCCCGCAACTTAAGTGGGATAGGCATCTTGCCTGTCATCCACCAACAACTTTAAAAGCCGACGTAGGGAATTTTCCACACGTCGGCTTTTTTCGTGCTTTACCGCAGTCTAGGCAAGGACTTACGTCCTCGCTGGCCCACCAGAGATCTCTCCGAGTGTCTCTGAAAAAGCACTATCCCTCCGCCGGCGCTGGCGATCTTTGGGCCGATCTCGAGCAAAAGACTCTGTTGTCTCTGTACGATGCAGACCTCCAGGTTATGAAGTCCCAGAGTGCTCTCGGAAGAAAGTGGCGGGCGATTCAGGCATCGCTGAAGAGACTACTCAGCCTGAGTTTTTTTAGTCAGACCATGGGCTTCAGGGGATCTCGACAAGTTCACCATTTTGATACCGCTCGGTGAGTCGGTATGGGTGGCTCAAATCCGAATTGTCGAAGATGAGCACATGCGGCAATCTTTCGATCGCTCGAGCGAGGTTCGCCTGTGTACGCGAAAACCTTGCCTTCAGTTTCTCGTCGGGAACATCGTGTCCGCCTTGGCTAGCCCGCATCGACACTCGCTGGATCGACGTCGCAACATCATTAATCCGAATGAAGATCATCACGACTTCATAGCCGCTGACCGCATACTGAGCCAACTGCTCGACCTTTTCGCCGACCGGGTCCGACAACACCGTCTCAAACACAAAGCTCTCGCGACGCTCGATCAACTCTGCTCGAATTGCGCCGGCTGCTTCCGCAGCCTCGTATGGTCCGATGTTCAATTCGCGAGCGACCTCATCAGCGTTCACGAATCGCAAACCACTGTCGACCAATTGAGTTGCGAAGAACGTCGACTTACCGGCACCGTTGGAGCCGGCGATCGCAATCACGATCGGGCGTCTTTCGAGAAAGTCAAAATCCATCTTCACTCGTCGGCAGACTCAAAGACTCGGTTCACAAACCGGCCAATCGTCTCGGTACCGTCCTCGTCCGTCTTGCGAAGTAAACCGGGACGATCCGAAACCGGTTCGTAGTGCGGAAACGGTTGAGATTGCAAATAGTCGCTCACGCGTTGCCGGCCCGCCGGTGAGTCCACTTCCGCGATCGCTTCGGACAACGGTCGCACAGCGCCGGCCTGTCGAAGTGCCAGCGCCCGATCGCCACGCAGCAGTGGCTCAAGCGATTTCCCGAGCCCCGCCCAAAATTCAATTTGTCCAGCAATGCTGCGTTGTGAAAGCTCCGCCGTCGCCCGTGCATCACACACCAGCTCATCAGAAAGTTTGACGGGTTGCCCCATGGTTTTGCTCCTTGGTTTTGCTCACCGACCTCCATGGTAGCATAATGCTACCTGCAATTCAAGGATTCATTTCTCGCCGCCCGATCGCGAAACTGACGAAGCTGAGGGCGAGCGTTCAACCCATCGCGAACGGCTCGGTTACCACCTCTTGGAACTGGG
>CAXBHV010001160.1:0-2982 GCA_963974855.1 uncultured Rhodopirellula sp.
ATCCGCGAATGGATCTAGGGTTTCCAACTAAACGGATTTCCAACTGACCACAACAAAAAAAATTAGCGTCAAGCTTGTCCGTGAATGTTGAATTTTCCGGGAAGCTCGCATTCCAAGCATGTTCGATTCTAGAACCCTAAAGACTGAAATCCCGTGAACCAGCCACGACAAACCGCATCGTATCTTTCCAAACGACTTGCTGCCGCAGGGCTGCAGCCGGTATCGCGATACGGCCAGAATTTTCTCATCGATCTGAACCTCGTTGACCTGATTGCCAACTCCGCGGAAATTCGCAAAGACGATGTCGTCTTGGAAGTGGGCACTGGTGTCGGTTCGTTGACCTCACGATTGTCCGACGCTGCCGGTGCAGTGTTGACGATCGAAATCGATGAAAACTTGCATCGCTTGGCGAAAGAAGAATTGGGTTGGCGACCGAACGTGCGGTTGTTACATGGCGATGCACTACACAATAAAAACACGTTGCGTCCCGATATGATGGTGCAGATTCGTGATGCAATGAGCCGCATTGGCGAGAACGCACGTTTCTTGTTGGTTGCGAACTTGCCTTACAATGTTGCCACGCCGATCATCAGTAACTTGATGCTCGAAACTCCGTCGCCTGCGGTGGTCGTCGCGACGATTCAAAAGGAAGTCGGCGACCGGATCGTCGCAGAACCGGGCAGCAAAGACTACGGCGCGCTCAGCGTGTTTCTGCAATCGTTGTGCAAATGCAGTATCGTGCGTGTGTTGTCGCCCAAAGTATTCTGGCCACGGCCCAACGTCGACTCGGCCATCATTCGTTTGGATGCGCAACCCGAGTGGCGAGAAAAAATTCCGGATTTGCGTTATTTTCACGAGACCGTTCGTGCCCTTTTCTTTCACCGACGCAAGTTCTTGCGCAGCGTAGTGGTTAGTGGCATGAAAGGTCGTTTGGATAAACGTCAAGTCGACGAAGTGCTCGGCTCACTTGGCTATACCGCAACCGCACGTACCGAAGAGTTGCCGGTGGCCGAGATCCAGCGTTTGGTCGAAGCACTACGACAAGCCGAAATCAAAGCCCAAGCCTCGTAACCGCTGCGATGCCGGATCTGCGTCGCTTCGGGCGACTTGATCCGGCCTACTTTCACTACCGCGCCGAAACCGTCAACGTGTCATTGGTCCACTCGATATCGACGCCAGCTTGTTTGGCGACCTCGTCCACTAATTGACGCAGCGACGCGTTCTGCATGCTCATCGTGATCAATTGGCTACACTGACGCTCTGCCGCCTGCTCGATTCGACAGGCTCGGCCCGCCGCGGCGGCTAGTTTGTTGAGCACTTCACTGGCCGAAGTGTTCTGCAGCGTCAGCGTCAAATTTTTCTTGTCCAAGCTAACGTTGGCTGCTTGCTTCGCCGCCTGGCTGACTAGGAACGCCTCGATCCCAGCTCGATGAGCGGCGGCGGTTGCGGTGATCTCGATTTCCTTGCCCGAGTTGTTTAGTTTGCTTTGTCGGTCAACGCCGCGAATTGCCGCGATCACAGGAGTCCGGTTTGCGTCGAGCCGATAGGGAATCGAAAATCGCTTCGAGGTAGCGGTCGCAGGCCAGGCAGACGTTTGCGACCCCGATCCTTGCGGGGCCGGCGGCTGAAGAAACTGGGCGGTGACGAGCGTCGTCGCCACGTCCGGGCCAATCGATTTCCAATTCGCCGCTGGCCACAAGTCATGGGGCAGCTCGGTCGTGGATGTGGCCTTTCCGCTGGCGGTGGCGATCAGGCGGATCGCTTCGCTAGGTGTCGTCGCTGCGGGCCACTGAACGTCAATTTTTGCCGAGGCGGATGATCCCGAGCTAGCCGGCAGCGACAGGACTGCTTCGCTCGTCGCGTCAACCCACTCGGGACGACCGACCAGCAGAACGCCTGCGATTGGCATCGTGACACAGTCTCGGGACTCGGCAACTTGCTGAATTCCCGCAAAGACCGTCGGGCCAATTTGGCCCACGTTCACGCTCGCCGAAGGGTCGATGTGGCGGTCCAATACGATCGGAATTTCCACGCGATCGGCGAGTTCCGTTAACGCGCTGCGAAACGATTTGCCATCCACGATCGCTCGACTCGTCGCCGACAGTCTTGCGAAAAATGGGTTGGCTAGCGAAACCGATTCCAATTCGCTGGATGGATCCTGGCCCACAGCCAACGAGCAATGCTGGAACGATCCCCACAGAACCAGCAGTGTTAAGATGGCGAAGATTTTCATAGATGTGGAGATAGGTAAAAGGGGCACGGCAGATTCAACGGCCTGAGCCATGGGGTGAGGGCTGAGGCGAGTGTGCTGGTGAACAGCTCGGACGGTGATCGAGTCGTTGCCCACCGCCGGGAAGTGTCAATCGCGAGTGTCCCGCCGAAAGCAAAATCAGTGCGATAAGTTGGTGTTTGGTTGGTTGCCGTGGACGTTGGCGGCAACTAGACTCGCACAAAGTTAACATGATTGTACGCGAAATCACGACGATTCGCGATTCTTTTGTGCGGAAGATCAGGGAAGGTTGACCGAGAAGTGGTCGGCGGAGGATCGATGTCATTGAGACCGAGGTCTATGACGAGATCGCTTGCCGGCTCAAGTCGATTGCGTAACATGCACGCGACTGACATTCGTTATTTTCCTCATCCTGATGGACTTCCTTGTGACAACTCCCCTCGTGCGGACGACTCGATTGACGATCGCCTATCGGCGGTACCTGACGTCAGCCAATTCGCCTCAATTCGCTGCGGAAGTCGATGAGTACTATTCGGCCTCGACACTGACCAGTTTGCTGCGTCGTAGTGACGTCGAGATGCGGCGTGCATCGGCTCTCGCACTCGGGATGCTTGGCGACCATAGCTCGATTGAATCGCTTGGCCAAGCATTGTCGGATCCTGATCGTGGTGTCCGTTTGGCTTCGGATGATTCGTTCCGAGCCTTGTTGGTGCGTGATGCAGCACCGCGACACCATCAACAACTGCTGCAAG
>CAXBHV010001161.1:0-2981 GCA_963974855.1 uncultured Rhodopirellula sp.
GACAGTTGGCTCGCGACCGCTCCCGGCTTTTGGGTGATTGCAAAGCGAAAACGCCCTAAACTTGCGACATAATGGCGTTCAAACAACAACTTGATGCGAAGATCGCCGGTCGTTTCAATTGGCTGCTGCAGATTCATCACCAGATGCAAACGCTCGCCCTTGTGATTGCCGGGTTGCCAGCCCGTCGATCCATCGCCATCAAAAACGTTATCAGGACGGACTTTGGGATTCCCGTCGTTGGTGGTGTGGTAATTGTGCGAGACCTCACCAAAACTCAACGGGGCATCGCCGAGCGTCGCATTCAATTCGCTCAAGAAAAAATCGCCCTTGCGGCCTTCGTAGAACGCCAGCCCGGGTCCACGCTCGGGCAGCCGATCGTCGGGCAATGCTTCGAGCCGAATGGCCGTGATTGGCAAATCGCTTTGCAGAATCGTGAACGTCAACTCGTACTGGTCACGCTTGGTGGTGTTGCCGCTGGCAAAGACGCTGCCGTCATCGAGTGGCTCGAGCCGCGGCAAGTTGGATTTCATCTCCCTTGGCGTGATCACTTGCCATGGCGTCGCGACCGCTTCTTGAGTGTGAATCCATTTAGCGAATTCACTTTCGAAAGTCGCGGATTGATCTTCGCCGACCGGAAAGGCGTTCGCCAACTGAGATTCAAGTCGGTCGATTTGATCGAGTGTTTCGCGTCGCTGTTGTTCCACTGTGGGATCGGGAATCGCAAAGTCGGGTTCGTCGGCATTGTTCAACAGCGCCATCAACCGAAAGTAATCGGTGTGCGTGATCGGATCGAACTTATGCGTGTGGCACTGCGCACAACCGGTGGTCAAACCGAGCCAGACGATGCCGGTCGTTGCCACGCGATCGACCATGGCGAGGTAACGATACTCAAGCGGATCGATTCCGCCTTCTTCATTGAGCATCGTGTTGCGATGAAATCCGGTTGCGATCAAATCATTGGGACTTTTGCCAGGCAACAAATCGCCGGCTAACTGTGCGATCGAAAACTGGTCGTAGGGCATGTCTTCGTTGTACGCCCGGATCACCCAATCACGGTAAGGCCAAATCGACCGCTCGCGATCTTTCTCGTAGCCGTTGGTGTCGGCGTACCGAGCGAGATCCAGCCAAGGCAGCGCCCAGTGTTCACCATAGCGAGGCGATTGCAGAAGTTCGTCGACCAGTGCTTCGTAAGCATGCGGATCGGTCGAGGCCACAAACGCATCGGCTTGCTGCGGCGTTGGCGGCAGTCCGAGCAAATCGATGTACAACCGACGCACCAACGTCATCCGGTCAGCTTCGGGCGAGGGCGAAACTCCTTCACCGTCCAAACGGTCCAGCACAAAGGCGTCGATCGCGTTTCTGGCCCAGTCAGATTGCGACACAGTTGGCACGGGCGGCCGCGTCGGGGCGGTGAAGGCCCAGTGTTTATCGTACTTCGCTCCGCTTTGCACCCAATCGCGAAGCAGTTGCTTCTGTTCGGGTTTGAGCGTCCCTGCGTGCGGAGGTGGCATGACCTCGTCTTCGTCGGAGGAGAACAGCCGCCGCACCAATTCGCTAGCGTCTGGATCGCCTGGTTCGATCACGCCGTGTTCGATCGCGGCTTCGTCGACGTCGAGCCGCAGATCGGCTTCGCGATGCTCCTCGTCGGGGCCGTGACAAGCAAAACACTGCGACGCCAACATAGGACGAACATCTCGATTGAACGAGATTTCATCGTCGGCGTTCAAACAGGCGGGAGCACCAACGACGCTGCAAATCAGAGCAAGCAGGACGCGGTGAACAAGGTGGGGGGAGGGGTGGGACTTCATGGATGTATCATAGTCGATGCCAAACGCTTCGTCGCGTGTTGACGATTGGGGCCGCTCGCCAGCAGGTGGGGCGATTTGGTATCCTTGCAGTTACCTTCAAAGTGTCACTCCATTTTACCTACATTCTGTTGAGCTTTCGCATTGTCTACCACGGAATCCACGCCCCAAGTGATTGACGACGATCCTGGATTGGTTGTTGGCGGCCATCAATTGAAGAGCCGTCTGATCGTGGGGACCGGTCGCTATGACTCGATGCCGCAAATGCGGGATTCGCTGATGGCTTCGGGCAGTGATTGTGTGACGGTCGCGGTGCGTCGCGAGCGACTGTATGACCGGATGGGGCAAAATATCCTCGATTTCCTCGACCTGGATCGATACATTTTGCTGCCCAATACGGCGGGTTGCTACACGGCCAAGGATGCGATCCGAGCCGCGAAACTCGGCCGCGAAATCCTGCGTTCGCTCAATAATGCCGGCGCCGATTGGGTCAAGTTGGAAGTGCTCGGCGATAGCAAGACGCTGTTGCCGGATCCATCGGAAACGCTGGCCGCGTGTGAGGAACTGAGCAAAGAGGGATTCAAAGTCCTCTGCTACACCAGCGATTGTCCTGTCACGGCCCAGCGTTTGAAAGCCGTCGGAGCCGCCAGCGTGATGCCGGCGGGCAGTCCAATCGGCAGTGGCCAAGGGCTGCTGAATCCCAACAACCTGCGGATCATTCTGGAGTATTTGAAGGAAGACGATCCCGATTATCCCGTCATCATCGATGCAGGCGTGGGCACCGCCAGCGACGTCAGCGAAGCGTTCGAGTTGGGGGCCGACGGCGTGCTACTGAACACGGCAATCGCGCATGCCCGTGATCCAATTCGGATGGCACGAGCGATGAAGCATGCTTCGATCGCGGGCCGTGACGCGTATTTAGCTGGTCGTATTCCTAAGCGACTTTACGGTACCGCCAGCAGTCCCGAAGAGGGTGTCATTAGCACACGCCCCTACGGATCCGCGCCGCTGAGTGGCCAGTAAGCTGAAACGTCGTCTTGCGTAGGCCGGCAACGCATTCACGCTCCCGTGTGCGGGAGGGTCGGACGCGACAGCGACCGGGGAGGGTTGGTTGCACTGTATTTGCACGATCCATCGCTAACACACCGAGGCCCCACCCAGAGCTTGCTGCCGCTC
>CAXBHV010001162.1:0-2976 GCA_963974855.1 uncultured Rhodopirellula sp.
GGTCTGACCCTCTCCGGCGAGGCAAAAAACTCAACAAAAACGACTCGCTTCCAAAAGGTCAGTCCCCTTTTCGAATACCCTCTTTTGCTGACAGGATTTTGAATGCTTTTAGTAAACAGTCTACACTGATTTAGCGTTGGTCGAAGCACTGATTGCCCTAGGGAAGCGTCAGGACGGCTTCCAGCGTCTACGCCCACGATTAGACGCATCGTCGATACCCGATGCCGTCACGCGAGATTGCTCGAACTCATGCTATGGCGTCCACCGAAAAGTGACATTTCATTGTCGATTTGTAATTCGCTCAATCGACTAGATGCTGTGACGTGTCACCGAAGTGGCAAGAACAATCAACCTTTGATTGAAAGTAGAGATCGATGAGCGACAAGAAGCTTGAAATGAACCCCGTCGGCTGGTTCGAGATTTATGTCCAGGACATGGCTCGGGCGACGAAATTTTATGAAACCGTACTCGACGTCACGCTGGACAAGCTTCCTTCACCCGCGGAAACGGAAATCGAAATGATGTGCTTGCCGATGGAGATGGGGCTTGCCGGCGCCGCCGGTGCATTGGCCAAAATGGACGGCTTTCCGTCCGGCGGAAACAGTACGCTGGTGTACTTTGTTTGCGACGACTGCGCAAGCGAGGCCGCACGGGTTGAAGCAGCGGGTGGTCGTATCGAAAAACCCAAAATGTCGATTGGCCAATATGGGTTCATCGTGCTGGCGGTCGATACCGAAGGCAATATGTTCGGACTTCACTCGCAACAGTAGCAACAAGGACCAGCCATGAAATACATGTTTTTGATTTACAGTGCCGAAGATTGCTGGACACAAGAAGAGTGGACGCAGTGCACAGAGGATTCACGTAATATTTGTCACGAATTGGCCGCCAAGAATCAGTTCATTGCGGCTTCGCCCCTGCATCCGGTGGCGATGGCGACCAGCGTCCGTGTGCGTGAAGGAAAACGTCAGATCACCGACGGTCCGTTTGCCGAAACTTCCGAACAGCTTGGGGGTTACTACATCATCGACGTAGAAAATCTGGATGATGCAATTTCGATTGCCAGCCGCTTGCCGCCTGCCAAAAAAGGGACGGTCGAGATCCGCCCTCTGTACGAAATGCAAGATTTGCCTAAATCAGGTTAACCTAAGTTGGCTAACAGCTATGATTTACGTGAATAGCGATGAGCGGACTCGAACCGCTGACCTAAGCCTTATGAAGACTCCGCTCTAACCGACTGAGCTACATCGCCGTGTGGGTGAGAAGTGTACCGGATTTGCTTCGGTTGAAAAAGCCGATGTAGTGACACCTTTTTTCTCAATTAGGATCGCGCTGTTGCACCCCAGTTTGGGTGATGCGGACTAAATCAGTTAGTCCACGAATGAGCCTCGTTCCTCACCAAATTTTCCGGAAAGCTTCATTTCCGATTGGCAGTTTTATAGTGCGATCAAGCGTCCTCGAAAAGGGCAGGTTTGCCAGGAAACGTAGATCAAGGGGATCAGGCTCGCTTTTCGAGCGTCGTGTGTGCATGATAGAAGCTTTATGCCGGTCATTACACTGATATTTCCGCGGCTTGAAAACGGTTCAACTTAGGGATCACGAATGAGTGACAACCTCAGTACAGATCAAATAGGGGAAGATCGACTCGCCGATCGGGCTCTCGATGACCGTCCACAGGATGCCAGGTCGCCGCCCACGACGGTCGCGGACGCCAGTCTCGAGAAATTGCAGGATTGCATCAACAACGCTGGAACCCTCGCAATCGCCGATGCGATCACCGTGGTGGATCAAATTGCCTCGCTGCTGGCAGTGCTCCACTGCAACGGGATCACTCACGGAGCGATCGAGCCCGCAAATATCGTATTGAACGATGAAGGACTCCCGAAACTTGTCGACGGTGAATGCTCTGCTTCGATCCAAAAGATCAACCCTGACAAGGAAACAGCCAGCCCGGGGGACGAAGACACCATGGCGGCCCAAGCGGCCGATGTCAGCGTTGACCTTCAGGGTTTGGGGTGGACGCTTTATTTTCTGCTTACCGGACGTGGCCCAATCAATTTAAACGATCGCGCGTATCTTGATGCCGTTGATGCAGAACTAGGGGTGGCGAGTCCCATTTTTCGACAACTGATTTCTCAGGATGAGACGCAGCAATATGCGTCTGTCGACGAACTAAGGTTCGATCTGCGGAAACGAGGCCTCGTTGATCCCGATTCCGAAATTTTTGATGACGTCGAGACGCTGACAAACGATTTGCGGAGGTTGCCGATTGCAGCTCAGGCGACCCAATTCTGCGAACCCAATCAGGATGATCCTGTCGCGGTGCCGCAAAACGACCTTGGCCGCCGTTTGCTGGTGGCGATAGCAGTGGCCGTTGTGACTATCGCCGCGTTTGCATGGTATTTTTGGTCGAATTGATGGCTTTCAGCGTGCTGCCATTTCTTTGCAAGTTGTCCAGTCGTGACTATTTGTTCGCTTTGACCCGTCGATTTGAGTGTTTTGCATTTCGATTCTTTCGATTTCGCTAGCCCCTCGAGTTGTGTGACCTATGTTTGCAATGGTCTGAGATTTGTCCGCCTGCTTTTCCTTTTGGCGATCCCACGAGTCTCGAATCAGCGGATACACCTGACGTAACAAATGATTCGTCGGTACTTTCTCGCAATCAGGGGTTCGGTTTAATGGGGCAATCCTTTGCAGTTCTGAGTCCAGTTCCGTTTGAAACGACGGATCCGGATAAATCAAAAACGCCGCGTTTAATGGTTGTCGATTGCGACGTGAATTTCGTCGAGTCGCAACGTCGTGTTTTTCGTGCTTACGACGTCAATTTTTTGGCTGCTTTTAATGGCAAGCAAGCAATCTGGCGGATCGTCACCGAGAAACCCGACTTGATCATCAGCGACACGCATACGCTGTATGGCGACGGAGAGAATCTTGTCCAGTGGCTACACGAGAATTCGGCATCGTTATCGATCCCGG
>CAXBHV010001163.1:0-2973 GCA_963974855.1 uncultured Rhodopirellula sp.
AGATGACATCGCATCGGTATCGTTCTCCACACCCGTGGCCGACTTGGCACTGACCAAGATCGTCAACGACATGACGCCTGATCGCGGCGAGAATATCACGTTCACGCTGAATCTATCCAACTCGGGTCCCGATGCGGCCACGGGCGTCACGGTACGAGACCAGTTGCCGCCTGGATTGACATTTGTATCAGCAACGCCAAGCATCGGCACGTTTGACGCGATCACTGGCGTGTGGACAGTTCCACGGATTGAAAGTGCGGCTCAGGCGGCGTTATCGATCGTGGCCACGGTGACGTCCGGGAATACCTCCATCAACCGCGCCGAGGTTTTGACAAGTCGCCAGTTTGATCCCGACAGCACTCCAGGGAACGCGATTGACGGCGAAGACGACATGGCCTCGGTCAGCATCACGCCCAACGTGGTCGATGTTTCGGTCAGTGCCAGCGTGGACAATGAAACGCCGATGGTTGGCGACACGATCGCGATCACGATCAATGCCGAGAACGCAGGACCGGCGACCGCGACGGGTGTCTCGGTCAGCGCCCCGGTCCCCTCAGGATTAACCTTGGTTTCGGCCAACCCAGGGCAAGGCAGTTACGATCCGGCGACCAGCATTTGGTTCATCGGACCGCTACAACCTGGCGTTCGCGCCCAATTGGTCCTGAACGCCACCGTTGACGTACGAGGGGTGAAGGAGTTGCCGGTCGAGGTCATCACGACGGACCAATTCGATGTCGACAGCACCCCAAACAACGACGTCGTCGGTGAAGACGACCAAACGTCATTGTTGATCCGGGCCCCACGTTTACTGAGCAAGCGGTTGTTCTTGTCGCGATAGGCAAGGGTCAACAAGAGAAGACTCCGGCGTAGCGAAAGTCGCGAAGACTTTCGGTGCTTTAAGATGCAGGACGAAACTCTTGGCGAGTTTCGCTACATGAAATCGGCAGTCGACCCTCACACGCGTTGGTGGAAGGGGAAGATCGCTTCGGCGAACGACTCGGCGGTCGGGAATCGGCGTGTCGGGTCGACGTCGATCGATTGGCGGATCACATCGCGGAGCGTTTCCGGTAGATACGTGGCAACGTCCAAGACGGCGTGCGTTTTTTCGGGCTGAAACACCATCTCAGGTTCTTCGCCGGTGGCGAACCGGAACAGACAGCAACCGCACGCGAACAGGTCCACTGCCGGAGTCGCAGCGGCCGCATCTCGCCGCTGCTCAGGTGAACCGTGCAGTTGCTCGGGGGCAAGGTAGGACTGCGTGGCGGTCGCCGATCGATCATGCGTCATCGAACTAGGATCGTCGTCTCTGTCCTGGATGGCCGGTTCGAAATTTCCGAGTTTGATTTGCAAATGGCGTCCTTCGCGATAGCCGAAGATGCTGGACGGATGGATGCGGCGATGCACGATTTGATGCTGATGGGCACAGTGAATCGCTTGCAAGACACGCGACACGGTCCATGTTGCGGTCAGGATTCGTCGCTCGGGCGATTGACCATCGATCGTGGCAAGTAGGTTCAGCGGATCGACCGATTCCATCACCAAGAACGGTTTGTCGTCCTCGATTCCAAACTCAACCGTTTTCAGAATACGCGGGTGATCGAGACTGGTCAGCACTGCGGCCTCGCGAAAAAACACCTGTTTCGCTTCATCGCTGGCAGCGATGCCGGCGTGAAAGACTTTCATCAGATAGGGCGTTTGTGTGCGATGATCTTTCGCTATGTAGAGCGTCGAGGTGCGATCGCGCGTGAGCGGCCGCTCGAGCAAATATACCCCCATCGCAAGCACGTTTGCTTCGGCTGGCTGCGGCGAAGCTTCGTCACGCCATCGCGACGGCTGTGTTTGACTCTCCGCAATCCGTGTTTGTAAAATCGACGCTTGGGCCGATTGTCTTTGTAAAACTGGGAAATCGACGGCGGATGACGTCGGTGCCGAATGATCACGCGTCCGCTCGGCCGAATCATGCGGTTCAGCTTCAGGTTCGCTCTGCGGCGGAACGTGATCCGCATGCAGAACCTCGCATAGAATTTCAGTTTCACCAACACCAAACCGATCCCCGTCGACCAGCGACGCGGCGACCAAACGAACGCCGTTGACCCAAGTTCCGTTGCTAGAATCGTTGTCGGTCAGCTGCACGCGTGGCGGGGTGATCTGCAAACAAAGATGTTCGCGTGAGAACGCTTTTTCGAGAGGCAGTTTGAGTTGTGATGGAGCTTGTCGCCCCATCGTGATCGTGGCGTCTTCAGCAAAGGTCCATGAAGCCCCGGCATGAGGTCCCTTGGTCACGCGAAGCCGGACGGTTGACTCGGCACGCGAGCGATGGGGATCACCGGGCTGGATCAGAATGGTTTCGTCGCTCATCCGTTCACTGCGATACTGAGTTGCAAGCGATTATTCATCCTTCGCATCGGCCTTATTTGCGTCGTCTTTGTTGGCAGCGTCCTGGGGTGGCTTCGGTGCGGGTTCGTCGCGAACCTCTTTCGCCAGATCCATGTTGACGATTGCATCGGCGATCCATTCTTCGTCTGGACTGATTTCCAACAGTGCCAACAGTTCACGAAACTGGGGAGCGATTTGCTCGTAGACAAACTCGGTTCCCGGTTTGGCTTTACCAAATTCGATTCCATTTTGCAGCATGAATTTGCTGAGCGTGGCGATGTTGCGTTGTTCAGGCGGGTAGGCCTCGGTGTAGGCTTTGCGCTGGATCGCATTGACATCGGTATCCGCCGCCTGCATGACAGTTTGATTGACGCGGCGCAGAAAGGCTTCGGCTTCGTTGATCCGCCGCCACTCGGCAAGCGACAAGCCTTTGCGCTTGTTCGGCGGATAACGATAGTAGAAATTAGACGAGATTTCCTCGAACGCGGAGGCAAATTGTTTTGAACATGCAAACTGTTGTTCTGGCGTCAATTCGCGGCTTAGCATCTGTTCGGCGAGTTCGGTCATTTTGTCTCGCTCGACTGTAAATTCAGGATC
>CAXBHV010001164.1:0-2968 GCA_963974855.1 uncultured Rhodopirellula sp.
CGATGAATTTGAGTTGTTGCAAATCGATGGCATCACATTGGTGTTACCCGATGCGTTTGAACCTAATGACACGCTCGCTACGGCCAAAGTACTTGGCAGCGAACCCGCAATCACGGTCATGCGAGCAACACTGCACGCTTCCCAAATGCCGTCGGGTGGCGTTGCAGGCGTCGTCAACGACGACTGGTATCAAGTCACTGCCCATGACACCGGCAAATTGATTGTCAACGCACACTTTACCGCCGATGGCGTCCCATTGGACGGCGATGGTGGCGATGTCGTGATCAACTTGTTTGACTCCAACGGAAATCTGATTGTTGCAGGCGCGGCGGTCACAGGTGGCCAGCAAATCACCGTACCTGTCGTTGCACAACAAAGGTATTTTGTTCAAGTCACCTCGGCTGATGGCGATCAGAATACTTATGACCTTGAAATCGAGAACTTTGCAGCGCCGATTCCTGCCACTCCATTCTTGAGTTCGGCTAGCGACTCGGGAATGTTCAACAACGACAACCTCACCAACGACAATACTCCGACGCTTGTCATTCAGGATGACTTGGCTGACTTTGCGGCGATGAACATCCCCATCGACTTGGGTACCGCAGTCGCCGGTGCGGAAGTCATCCTCAGCTTTACCTCGACCACCACGGGCGCCGTTACCACCGTGGAAGCGAACCTGGTCAATGCGACGAACCCGACGCTTTGGAACGCGACTTCCACGCCCCTGGGTGACGATGTTTACCTCGTACAATCTTGGACACGCATCCAAGATGCAGCGGGCGTGGTCGGACGAAGCCCTCTAAGTGGTGCCTTCTTGTTTACAGTTGACACCACACCTCCTGCCACACCGGCCGCGCCGGATCTGTTGGCCATTGCCGATAGTGGTCCTTCAAATACCGATGATGTGACAAACATCAACGCGGTCGCGATCGCTGGATCCGGGGTAGAACCCAACGCCAAAGTACGTGTGTTCTCCGAAGGCCTGCTCGTTGGACAAGGAGTCACGACGACATCGGGCAACTATGAAATCACCACCGAGCCGCTAATCGATGGCATTCACAACATCACTGTCGAACTTGAGGATCTTGCCGGCAATATCTCGGTAACAAGTGCGGCTCTTGTGATTCAGGTCGACACAGTTGCTCCACAACGTCCGACATTGGATTTGCCGACCGCTAACGACTCCGGCATGTTTAGCGATGACAACGTGACGAACAATCCTGACGCGGTTCCGTTCACGGTCACACTCGATGAGGGCGATGCTTCGTTCCCGCTGGCTGTTGTGATCAAAGACGGCAACAACGTCATCGACACGTTCAACTCTGCAGCCGGTGGCGTGATCACACGCAGTTTAAATCTGGCCGAAGGCACGCATCTGCTCAGTGTCGAAACAACCGACGACGCCGGCAACCGCAGTGTTCAGAGCGAAGAATTAGTTGTTGAGATTGATCGTACCGCCCCAGTCACACCGGCTGCACCGGATCTGTTGGCCATTGCCGATAGTGGTCCGTCAACCACCGACGATGTGACGAACATCAACGCGGTCGCGATTGCCGGATCCGGGGTCGAACCCAACGCCAATGTACGTGTGTTCTCCGAAGGACTGCTCGTTGGACAAGGAGTCACAACGACATCTGGCAACTATGAAATCACCACCGAGCCGCTTATCGATGGCATTCACAACATCACCGTCGAACTCGAGGATCTTGCTGGAAACATCTCGGTAACGAGTGCGGCTCTCGTGATCCAGATCGACACGCTTGCTCCTCAACGTCCTACACTCGATTTGCCGACCGCTAACGATTCAGGCATGTTCAGTGACGACAATGTGACGAACAACCCCGATGCGGTTCCGTTCACGGTCACACTCGATGAAGGCGACGCCTCATACCCTCTTGTTGTCGTGATCAAAGACGGCAACAACGTCATCGACGCATTCAATTCTGCAGCCGGCGGCGTGATCACACGCAGCTTGAATCTTGCCGAAGGCACGCATCTGCTTAGCGTCGAAACGACTGATGACGCTGGCAACCGCAGCGTGCAGAGCGAAGAATTGGTTGTCGAGATTGATCGCACTGCACCAGTGGTTGCTGCCGCTCCGGATCTGTTGAGCATCGCTGACACGGGAATGTTCAACAATGACGATGTCACGCACATTCAAGCAGTGGCATTGGCGAATCCCGCTGGCACGACGGTAGAACCGAACACAAAAGTTCGCGTTTTCTCGGGAACCGAATTGGTCGGTCAAGGTGTTGCGACCACCCAAGGCAACTGGGAAATCACCACCGAACCGCTTGATACGGGAACTCATTCTTTGACCGTGGTGCTCGAGGACCTTGCCGGTAACGTCAACGTTGCAAGTGCAGCCTTAATCATCAACGTCGATGCTGTCCTACCCAACACGCCGTATTTGGACTTGATCAACGACGACGGGCACAGTACCGATGACAACATCACCGGCCAGAACCTGCTGCAATTCGAGATGGTCGGCGATGATACCGTCAATGGGAACGCTACCCAACGATGTGATCTACCGACTGTATTGGCGAGTGGGTGACGGTAACGGTGAAGTACTGGTTTACGATTCGTTCGCCGAGTTTGGAAACGCGTTCACGACCTTGGGAACCTTGACGCGAACGGTAAGCCAAGTCCTCAATAATCCGGCCGGCACGCCGTTCCCCGATGGCGTCCATAACTTCAAGTTGGAAATCGAAGACCGCGCTGGAAACATCAGCCCCGACTTCTTGCTGCAAGTCAAGATCGACACGTTGGTGCCAACGACAACGATCGACATCCTGGCTTCAAGCGACAGTGGTATGTACGACGACGACAACGTCACCAACATCCAAGAGATTGCTTTCCAAGGTCGTGGCGAAACCAACGGCATCATCACTCTGTTTGCTCAGAAGGTGAACAGTGCCGGTGCGGCCTTCGGCGAACTGTTGGTGATTGGCACCGGAAACGTTGG
>CAXBHV010001165.1:0-2967 GCA_963974855.1 uncultured Rhodopirellula sp.
TACACGACAATCAAGCCACAGCGATACCCTTACAGCCCTGGGCTGGAAGCCTATCTCCCATTACTTCGTAAATTGCGAGGTAAAGCAGTCGGTGGCGTGGACTTTGTCGCCGTCGACTAGCCTGAGCTCGACCATTTGAGAGACCAACGTCTGCCAACGCTCGTCCGTCATTTCGCCAAGTGATTCGGCCGGCATTCCTTCCGGCAAGGCGAGCGACTTGAGTTCTTGATGCCCAAATCGAAGCGCTTCGATCGTCATGCCGTGCTGGTTCGCTTTCAAGATCGCCTCGTTGCCCAATTTGGGACCGGACAAATAATGCTGCCAACCTTCACGCGTGACATCGACAAAATCTTGAACTAACTCGGGGTGCTTGCGAACCATGTCACCGGTGGTGATCAAAACGCTTGAGTACGGGTTCCAGCCGATATCACTGAGCATCAACTTGCGAACTTTGACCCCTTGTTGTTCCGCCAGTAATGGTTCCGCGAACGAGTACGCTTGGATTGCGACATCCTTGTCTGTCACCAGCGACGAAACGCTGCCGTGATAGGGAACCTCTTTGACTTGATCTAGCAATCCCTTGGAACGCATGAACTCGAGGAACGCTCGCCCCCCTTGCCGCTGCAGCGTTTTGCCGGCGAGATCCTCGAACTTCGTCACGCCACTGTCTTCGCGAACCAAAATACAGCGAGGATGATTTTGCATCGTCGCCAACACGGCCACGATGTCGGCCCCTTGATTACGAAACAACACCACATCGTCGGCGTTGGCCATCGCGAACTGGACACGTCCTAACACCAATTCCGGAGCCACCGGGCTTTGCCGCCCGCCGGGCCGGATCTCTACATCCAATCCGTGTTCTTGGAACGTTCCATCGGCAGCGGCTTGATACAAACCGCCATGTTCAGATTCCGGGAACCAGTTCAACTGCACCGCCACGGACTTCAGAGCGTCGCCACCAACAATCGGCGGTGGCGACGGATTTGTCGATGAATCCGAGGAACCACAACCGCTGATCATGACACAGCCAATGAGGATGAATGCAGGCCGCAGCATCGTGGACGGGTGGCTCGAGATCATGACAATTTTCTTCGTGTGGATCGGAAGGACCAACGATAAGGTCAGTTTTTGAACTGTGCAATCACGGCGGACAGTGACTGTTTAGCATCACCAAAGAGCATCCGCGTGTTTTGGCCAAAGAACAGCGGATTATCGACTCCGGAAAACCCGGAAGCCATCGAACGCTTCAGCACAAACACGGTGCGGGCATAATCGACATTGATGATCGGCATCCCATAAATCGGACTGTTCTCGTCATCGCGAGCGGCTGGATTAACGACGTCGTTCGCACCGATCACGACCGCGACATCGACGTTTTCGATCCGCCGGTTGATGTCTTCCATTTCGACCAATTGGTCGTACGGCACACTGGCTTCGGCTAACAAAACGTTCATGTGTCCGGGCATGCGGCCGGCCACGGGATGGATCGCGTAGCTGACTTCGGCTCCATTGGCTTCGAGCATGTCGCCCAATTCACGCACCACGTGTTGAGCTTGGGCGACCGCCATGCCGTAGCCCGGAACCATCACGACCGACGATGCGGCTTCGAGGATCAGGTAGGCGTCATCGGCAGAGATCGGCTTGACCTCGCCTTCGACTTTCGTCGCTTGCGTGGTCGCAGCAAAGCCAGAGAAAAGCACATTGCTAAGCGAACGATTCATCGCCTTGCACATGAGGCTCGTCAAAATAATGCCTGCGGCTCCGACCAGCGAACCGGCCACAATCAAAATCGAATTATCGATTGCAAGTCCCGCGGCACACGCTGCCAGCCCTGAGTAACTATTCAGCAGCGAGATCACGACCGGCATGTCGGCACCGCCGATCGGCATCACCGCCATCACCCCCAAGATCAACGACAACACGATCACCGCGATGATCAACGGCAGCGTCCAAGCTGGCTGAAAAAAGATCAATACGCTGCAAGCGAGCAGGGCAAACACATTAAACAGACTGAGGAACCGCTGGCCCGGCAACGACATCGCCGCACTGCTGATCGTTTCCGACAATTTCCCCCACGCAACCAAGCTGCCTGAGAACGTGACGCCGCCGATCAGGATCGAGATCAGAATCGTGATCATTGTGAACGCCGATACTGCGGGCGTGTCGGGGGTGGCGACCACCGTTGAAATGTGAGGGCTGTCGCTCATGTAAAGCGCCGCCCAACCGACCAACAAACTTGCGATACCGCCCGAACCGTTAAACAACGCCACCATTTCGGGCATTCCGGTCATCGCGACGCGACGCGCGGCAACCGCACCGACGAGCGTCCCGGCAATCGCCGCGACCGCGATCCAGCGATAATCGATGATCTCGTTGGACGCCAGCGTCACGAGCACCGCGACTAGCATGGCCAGCGACGAAATCAAATTGCCTCGCACCGCCGTAGCGGGAGAGCTAAGCAATTTCAAACCGTAGATAAAAAGTACCGCGGCGAAGATGTAAACAGCGCCGATTATTTCCGCACTCATGGATCGCCTTTTTTCAAACTTGGTCTTTGACGGGAGCTTCTTTTTTCTTGAACATACCGAGCATGCGGTCGGTCACCATGTAACCGCCCACGACGTTGACCATCGCAAAAAAGACGGCGATCGCGCCGAGTGCGGTGGCCCAATCGCTCATCCCGGCACCGGCCGAGGTGATCGCGCCGACCACGGTGATCCCCGAGATCGCATTCGCCCCGGACATCAACGGTGTGTGCAACGTCGCCGGCACTTTGGAAATCAATTCAAAGCCCAAGAAAATCGACAGCATCAAAACGAAGCCGAGATAGACCGCTTCCATTCCCATGATTGTTCTCGCTTAAGCGTTCAGGTTTCGGATGGTTTCGTTAACGATTTCACCCTCGCGGGTAATGACCGCCGCTTGGATGATTTCGTCGTCGGGGTTGAGCACCAACTGCTTGGTCTC
>CAXBHV010001166.1:0-2965 GCA_963974855.1 uncultured Rhodopirellula sp.
GCCCGGTTTTGATCCGCACCCCGACCTCGATGTCGAATCGCTGTGTTTTGGCGCGGCGGAGGAAGTCAACTTTGGTCGTGGCTGCAAGCCATCGAAAACTGAAAAGGAAGCTGACGATTTGGTGGTGACCTTTGAAGGACTAAGCGGTCTTACTTCCAAAAACTTTGCGGGCAAGCTACTCGGTAATACGACCGCGGGAACGTTATTGTTCGGTTGGTCACGGCTGCCGGGAGTAAACTACATCGAGCCGATTCTGTCGGCTCGAGCTCCCGTTTTTGAGGGCAAAACAGCCCAAGTGCGAGTCGAGAACTTTGGACAAGTGGCTTCAATGCCGGCAGAGATTAAAATACGACTCAGTGGCATTGAGATCGCATCGGATACGGTCCCCGCAGTACTTCCTTTTCACGATGTCGTGGTACAGTTGAACTGTTCCAACGTACCGAGTCATAAGACAGAAACCGTAACCGTACAGATCATGAGCAACGGATCTGTGCTAAGTTCATTTTCAACCCCGTAGCGAAACTCGCCAAGAGTTTCGGAACCCTCACTCTATCTCAACCCGTAGCGAAATTCGCGAACCGTTTCGAATCCTCTATCTCTTCAACCCCATTGATGTGATGAACCGATTAATCCACCTCGGCTCTGCCGTGCTGCTTTCTCTGCTGACCCTCTCGTCGATTAAACTCGCGGCAGCGACAGATTCCCCCAACGTGATCCTAATTTTCGCCGATGATCTCGGACCGGGCATGCTCGGCTGCTATGGCCAGCAGGTTGTCAAAACGCCGAACATCGATCGATTAGCGGCCGAGGGAATGAAGTTCAATAACTATTACGGCGGTGTCTATTGCGCTCCAGCGCGTTGGACGCTACTGTCGGGGATGCACGACGGTCGCGTCGGCGGTTGGGCACAAACCCGCCCAGGTCTTCCGATCTGGCGAGACGCTGGGCAAATCACCGAAGAAGAATATCAAAAGCGATTGGCTGCACTGAAATCAAACGCACATCCGATCGCAGAGGACGAGGTTTTTCTGGCACAAATCGCCCAGCAAGCCGGTTACAAAACCGCTCAGTTCGGTAAACTCGACCGTGGTTTTCTGACTTGGCATGAACAATTGAAACGCTTTGGCTGGGATTTCTACGAAGGCTACTATGACCACCAGCGATGTCACGGTTTTTATCCACCTTATCTGTGGCGCAATGGCGAGCGATTTGAATTGCCTGGAAACACGCTAGCCGATTGTGGCAAAACAAGTGAACAGGGGGATGAACCGGTTGGCTATGGCGGAGAAACCTATTCGCAAAATGTATTCATCAAAGGCATTTTGAAGTATCTACGAGATCATCAAGAGGAACGTTTCTTCTTGTATCATCCCACCCAGCTTCCGCATGGCCCGGTTGCGATCCCGGAATTGCATCCCGACTTTGCCGATCATCCGACGATGTCGCTTGCGGAAAAGAAGTACGCATCGATGGTCAAGATGCTCGACGATCATGTCGGGTTGATCATGGACGAGCTCAAGCGATTAGGGCTCGATGAAAACACCATCGTGTGTTTTACCTCGGACAACGGTCACGAACTTTATTACGGCCCGAAACCGGAATACAAACAACAACGGTTGCCAAACGGGGAACCAGCCAACTTGACGGATAAAAAATGGCGAACATCCGAACATGGCGACATTTTTAATGGTGCCGGGGGTCGGGCCGGATTGAAACGTAGCGGATACCAAGGCGGCATGCAGTGCCCAATGATCGTGCGTTGGCCAGAGAGGATCGCAGCGGGAAGCGAGACCGATCTGCTCACCGCGCACTACGATTTCCTGGCGACTTTGGCCGATCTGGTGGCGGTTGAGAAACCGGCTGGCAAAGACGGTATTTCCTACCTGCCGACACTGCTAGGTCAGCCACAGAATCAGACGCATGATTATGTCATCGTCAACAACAGCTTTACCCAAATGGGCAGTAGTGCCCTGATCGCTGGCGACGGCATGAAGCTGGTGGAAGCTGACCGGAAGAAGGGGCTGTTTCAGCTTTACAACATTCAGCAGGACAACGAAGAACGCAATGATCTTGCCGCCCAATATCCAGAAAAGGTTGAGCAATTAAAAGCGATCCTGAAACAACAAATTAACTCACAGCGTCCCGACCTCGCCCCGTAGTAGCGGAAGTCGTCAAGACTTTCGTCGGCCACGTCCCTCCGGAGCGGAAGTCGTCAAGACTTTCGGTCGTCCGCCCCTCTTCGTAGCGAAAGTCGTCAAGACTTTCGGCCGTTCCCGCACGTTACCCGGTGCCTCACGGCCCACGGCTCACACGATCGACCAATCACTCTAGATCCTGCTTGATATGAAACGATTCGCCCTTCCTTTCATCGTGGCTTGTTTTGCCTTCGTTGATTGTCGTGCCGATGAGAATATGACCAGCCTCGATGGGAAGGTTGCGGCCTCTGTTTTCTTGACCCAAAGCGGTGACCTGCGATATCGCGTGCAATTCAAAAACCAAGAGGTCGTCGAGCCGTCGGTGCTGGGCATCACGGTGGACGGGATCGATCTCGGAAACGGAGTGATGCTTGGTGATCCTGACACGAGCGTGGTCGACGAGACGTACGTGACTCGCGGCAATCACACGCAGGCGCGGAACCATTACAAGGTTTCCAAATTCCCGGTCCACCACAAAGCAAGTGGTCGCAAATACTCGCTAGAGTTCCGGGTTTACGATGACGGCGTTGCCTACCGCTATGTCGTGCCAGCGGAAGCTCAGCCCAGCAAAACGACTCAGCATGTCGATGGCGAAACCTCCAGCTGGAAGATGATGGATGGGGCCAAGGTCTGGTACTTCGAGCGTCTGGCAAAGGGGTGGAAGCTGAAGTCGTACGCCGGCGAATGGATGTCTACCGATATCAACCATCTTGAAACCGCAACGCCGGCAAACGTCGGCCCGGTGCAAGGTACGCCGTTGGTGTTTCAGT
>CAXBHV010001167.1:0-2947 GCA_963974855.1 uncultured Rhodopirellula sp.
TCGATCCGGGCCAACACCGCTTGCCACTCGTAGATTCGTTTTCCCAAACGGTATCGAATGGTCGCACTCACAGGCGGGACTCGGTCGCCAAGATTCCCCTCATCGAACTGGCTCGCCATCGCGGCCGAATTCCAGACCCAATACATCTGGTCGACCGTTAAATTCGAGCGGACTTCGATTGCGGTGGTATCCTCGATCGTGACGAAGGAGGTTCCTGCGGCGATAAACGACTGCTCTTCCACCCCGCTTTGCACCACACGTCCGTTGATGGGGGAATCTACCGTGGTGCGCGAAAGATCGAGCTTGGCCCGCTCGGTCGCCACCTCCGTCAACGCCTGTTTTGTCAGAATCAAAGTTCGCTGTGCGATCAGCTCACGCTCGCGATTTTGCAACTCGACCAACGCCGATTTCGCAGTCAGTTCGGCTCGCTTCGCCACATCGACTTCGGAAACCGAGGCGGCTTTGCGAGCGACAAGTGCATCCGCACGAGTCCGCTCGGCGCTGGCAAGTCGGAGTTGCTCTTCGGCTAGACTTAACAGTTGCGACGTGTTTTGGATTGCGACGTCGGCGGCGGCCAATTCTGCATCCTCTTGTGTCTTCTGGGCCGCCAATCGACGGACTTCCAATTCGTATTCGATGGGGTCCAAGTGGATCAGGGTTTCGCCTTGGGTAACCTCGCGACCGGGGCGCAGATTCTCGGATTGTTGGACCACACGCCCTGCCACCTCGGTGGCTAGGCGAATTTCACGCAAGGGCACGACCACGCCGTTGGCGGTGATTGAAAGCGGGCCTTGGTGCAGTTGCAATACTTCCGTGGATACCGCCGTGGCGGCGGGTTTGTCTGGCTTTGAACGGGTGGGGCGTTTACGCTCTCCGAGCAAGGTGTAACCAAACAAACAGCCCCCCAAAATCGCGATGGACACGACAATGTTGAGAACGAGATGTTTGAGGGGCCGCGGAGGGCCGGAAGTGGGGGGATTCATGAGGCGATTCAAAATCGAGTCGGATGCGTGGTGCCGCTATGTCATCTGCCGCTATATTTTGCTTCGAAAAATGCGAATCCGCAGCAATGAGTTGGAAACAAGTTCGTGTTAACCCCTTAGCAAGCCGCAAGTTCCGCCAAAAGCCGAAAAGTGGCATCAAGGGCTTCCCGTAGCGAAACTCGCCAAGAGTTTCGGGGAGCAAGGGTGGACGAAAGTCTTCGCGACTTTCGCTACGGGGATGTGGGATTGGCTTCCAGCCTGTCATCATCCGCGAAGCAGGCCTCTAGCCTGTGTCCGACCTCGAAATACACCTAAACCTCTCTTCTGGGTCAGAATCTTCCCTCCTTCGAACGTACTTCCGCTATGTAGTGCGAAAACTACCCATCGAAAGTGCCACCTATCTCGTCGGTCACGTCAGAAATACTTTATTGACTTTCAGAATTCCCGCCCGGCTGAACCTCAAACGCACCAAGGTCTGGGGCGGTTCCTGCAAACGGCAGCCCCACATCGACTCCACGATCGACGAGTTTACTGCCCGGTCTCAGTCGCAGCAGCGTGATGCGAGGCAGTTCACCATCCGGCTGCCGCGGCCCCGCCAATTGGCGCTCATCCGGCTGGGCAAAGTCGGTAGCGACAAAGTCATCTTCGCTAATCGACAAACCCATATCGAACGAGTTGAACGCCACGTCACTTGTTTCGAAATTCAGCTGGTTGACCAAGCTGCGACTACGCACACTCAAATTATTGCGCAGCAAATGATCGTACCCTGGCACGTCGGTGGTATTGTCAGCGAGTCGAGACAACATGTTGAAATTCGAACCGTTACGAAACGCGGTGTTGTTGAGCCAGTCGCAGCCACCGATATGATGGTTCGCGTAGAAGCCACTGTTCTTGTTGTGGACGGCAACGCATTTCTGTACCACATGCCGAGGAATCGGGTCAGGCAAACGTGATCGCTGCGTCGAACCATAGCCGCCCGCTTTAAAACCGTTGCCATCTGCAATGCTTTTAAATTCCGGTGAATAGCCGTTCCAAAATGCCCAGCAATTTTCAAACCTCACCGATTCACCCGCCATGATGCAATCAAAACCATCGTCGCTGTTAAACCAAGCACGACAGCCTCGGAATACATTGCCGCGATCCCCTTTTCGTGGGTGACACCCGAAACCATCCACATTCCCTCCTCGGCCATCTTCGGAAACCGGATCGTAATTTCGGTAAGCGTCGCAGTTTAGGAATAAGTTATCAGAACCGCGGACGGCGTAGATGCCAATGGCGTGTCCATCATGCATGCTCAATCGCTCGAACACATTGTGGCTGCCATCATTGGCGAAACAGATCGATTGCGTATGCGTCTTGATTGTGACCTGAACGCCAATTACCTCCAATCCTACCAAGTGCAACCACGAACCACTGACGGAAAAAGCGTGGACACGCATGTTGGCGGGTTTGACATTGGAGAAGTCAAAAACGGGCTGTTCGCGGCCATACGCTTCGTAACGAATTGGCTTCCCTTTGCTACCGCTTTTGTTCAAGTCGATCACGTGAGCAAAGATTCGCTGCTTACGCGCGATCTGAGACTCCTTGATCACGTAGTTGCCGCCGCGAATGAACACCGTATCGCCTGGCTCGACCGCCGACTGGGCACGCTGGATTGTGGCAAAAGGAGAGTCGATCGTCCCGTGGTTTTGATCGCTGCCGTCAGTCGCAACGAAAAAGGTCTCGCCCGCATCGACAACCGCCGTGCACCCCAACAGTAACCACAGAACGGGAAGCACAAAGACGCGGGCTGTTGCCGCGAGTGCAAGCCACGGTCGGGCAACCCACGGTCGGGCGAGGCCGCGCATTGCAAAGTTATGTGTCGAAGGTTTCATAAGCGAAGAAGACGCCTTGGGTGACCAAGACACCCTGAGTGACCGAGGGCAGCTCGGGAATTTTTGAACGGGTAGGCGAGAATCATCCGG
>CAXBHV010001168.1:0-2944 GCA_963974855.1 uncultured Rhodopirellula sp.
CATCAGACCCAACATTCGACATGGAGTATTTAATGTTAGCCCACAAAAATGAAACCAGTAAAGACGAAGTCGCTTCAACCTACATATCCAACATCACCGCCTCAGTTCAATCAACATTAACACAAAACCAATTTTGGCGTGATGAATGCAGAAGCGCTCCCTTTGCCATCCAGAGCTTTCACTTCGGCGAAGCGGAAACGCTTGTAAACAAGGACTCACCAAGGAATCCGACAGACCTGCAAAACGACACATCGACCACCGTTCTATTGGCGATCGCAAACTTGAGCATCCGCCGTCAATACGCTCAACGAATTCGCCGCGCAGGATTGGCGGTTGTCGAAGTTGAGGATGGGTTAACTTGTTTGCAGCAGCTTCGTATGAACGCCTACTCATTGTTGATCGCTGACCTCAACTTACCATGGGGAAATGGTGACGGGATTATCGAAGTCATGCTTAACGAGGACCGCATCGGAATAATCCCCACCATCCTAATCGAGTTCGTTCCCCCTGAGGAATCCGATGGTACCACGCATGGATTTACACAACGGATTGCTGAGAATGAAATTCAGCGACTCATCGAACGGCATGTGAATCAAGTCCTGCCATCTCGGTCCCGCGTTGATTTATCCGTCGATGCTTCGTGTGAAGTCGCTGTTTGTCATGGAAATCGAGAATCGCCCGATGACGAAGATACGGTCGTCGAAGAAGATTTTGCCGCGTTCTTGCAGCCAGACCCAAGTGGATCATCAAGGCATCCGAATTCTTGTTCTCTTTTGATTGCAATAGCGAATAGCGAAGAACGTCGCCGTTACGCCAACGCCTTTCAAGAGGCTGGCTACCGGGTGAGCGAGGCAACCGATGGCTTGTCCTGTTTGTCGGCACTCCGCGATCAAACTTTCGCCATCCTGGTCTTAGACCAGCATCTGCTTTGGGGCAGTGGTGATGGCGTCGTTGAAGTCATGCAAAGCGACCCGACGATCAGTTCGGTGCCGGTCGTTCTGTTGAACTTTCCCAAGCCCAACGAGCGCGACACAGAACCAGTTTTTACCCGCGAATTCGTTTGCGAAGAAATTTTGCAGATCGTTCAAAAGCGTCTCGCGGGCGAAATTTGATTTTGGATAACATCACTGATAACCAGTCGAAATCGTATCCAACGGTCACCTTGTTGCTGCTGGCGGTCAACGTTCCGCTAGCCGTTCTCGTCGCACTCCTGCTGGTGACCGATTATCGGCGGGAGATGCGGCGTGCGACGGACGCTCGGCGGATCACGCTTAGCGACGAAGCAAGCGTGATTGGCAACGCGCTGTTGCGTTTAAGTGAACCCGATGACGCCACGGCCATCACAACGTTTCTGGAGAGCAGTTGTGCAGAAACCGCTGGACCGGATACGCCAGGTCACTGGATCGACGTGCGGTGGAACGGCAAGCGATTGCACACGCACACCGGAGCTAGCAGCGAACAGAACACTGAATCAGAGACCGGTCGGGTTCAAGACGCGATCGTCGGTCGATTTTCAGCCGGTGAGTTGCAAGTCGCCGTGACCGAGCGGGCGGCTGAGATTCGCCGCAGCGCCAGGGGTGAAACATTCATGCACCTCAGCGGCATCTTGGGGCTGGCATCGCTCGCGGCCATCATCGTTGATGTCGTCTTGGTCCGCCTGATCGCCAACCCGACAAAGCGACTGACCGAAACGGTTGAACAACTCCAGTCAAACCAATTCCAGATGGAACCGCTTTCGTTCCGCAGTCGCGAGCTGAACGACCTGAGTTTTGAGATCGCTCTGATGGCGGAATCGCTGCGTCATGCGGAAGCCGACCGAAGCGGCGCGATGCGACGCGCACGCGATATCCAAAACCACCTGCTGCCTCGACGGATAAACATTCCAGGTTTGGCGTTCGCAACTCATTTCCAACCAGCCGAAGATGTCGCGGGAGATATTTATGGCGTCATGCAAATGCGAGACAAGTCGTGGTTAATCTACATCGCGGATTTAGTCGGACATGGCATTCCAGCGGCGATCAGCGCGGCAGTATTGAAGATGGTGATCGACTCCGCCGCAGGTGCAGCTACCGACCCTGGCGGAATCATGAATCGCGTTAATCGAATACTTCCGCAATACCTCTCTGACAGTGAATTTGCGACAGCGGCAATCCTCCGATGGAATCCTGAAAAAACTGAACTGTCCTATGCCAGCGCGGGGCATGAGCCGATCTTGCTGATGACGCAGCAGCGGCTGGTCACGTTGGACGCATCCGGAATTCCGTTGGGCATCGACCCCTCGGCAAGTTGGACAACGAGACGTCACAGCTTGGTTCCCGGGGACCGACTTCTACTAACAACCGATGGCGTTGCGGAAACGCATGATCCCAATGACCAGCAGTTCGGCCGGTCAAGATTGGCGGAAATGTTTAGCAACAGCCACTCGCGTGACATCGATAACTTTGCCGCTCATTTGGATTCAGAAATCAAGTCACATCGAGGCACTGCGCCGATCGAGGACGACGTCACATTCATGATCGCCGAATGCCGCCGCGTTGACGCAAACCTCCAATCGATACCGGAGACGACTCAGTCATGAAGGAACAACTCTATCAAAAAGTAGAACGCATCGTTCATCAGTTTGGTTTCGCAAACGTCCGCGTTACCAATGGCAAGACAGGACAAGTCACGTTGTCCGGTAGCGTCAGCGACATCAATGACCGTGCGTTGGTGGTCGCGATCGCCCGCACCACGCCCGGCGTGCAAGAAATCCATAGCGAGATAACAGTCACTAAGTAACCAAGACAATCCTAAAGGAGACAATCATGTTTAAGAAAATACTGTACACCACTGATTTTTCAGATGAGTCAAAGCGTGGTTTCACCCTGGCTAGTGACCTTGCGGCAATACATCAGGCCAGGCTGTTCATTGTCCATGTCGCCGAAACGACCGTTCCAGTCACGGT
>CAXBHV010001169.1:0-2943 GCA_963974855.1 uncultured Rhodopirellula sp.
ATCATCGACCAGTTGGTGCCGTTGGGCAAAGTAATTGTCGATGCCGCGGTCATTCCGGCGGCAACCGCAATTGAGGCAGACGCTAACTTGGAATCACGATGGAATCATGGATGGATGACACAAGCGACCCCACATCACTGGCAAGCAATGTCTTTCGAGATTCTACAGCATCACTCGTTGTCTTTCTCATGGCCTTGCCGTTGTGTCTTGGCATTGCACTTGCCTCGGGTGCACTCCTGTTTTCTGGAATCGTAGCTGGCATTGTTGGCGCTTTTGAGGCGTTGTTGCTTGCGGTTGTTGTCACGGGAGTAATTTAAATTGGGCTTGGGATTGCGAAAGCCGGAGCATTGTCTACATTTTTTCCGTCAAGTGTGATTAAGGGGCTATTGGCAGCGATTGGAGTGATCCTGATTCTCAAACAGCTTCCCCACTTACTCGGCCACGACACGGACCCCGAAGGTGAAGTGTCGTTCTCGCAGCCGGATCACGAAACGACGTTAACTCAGGCATTCCAGCCCCACTTGTCGTCGTGCTGTTTGGGGTTGGATTACAGCTTCTGCTTTCGCGGTTTAGCAGCGGATGGTCGATTGGCAAGGGTCATTTGGTCCAGACTCCGATCGCCGATAGTTTCTCGGAGTTTGGCATTTTTTTTACGTCCCCGGACTTTTCCCAATGGACGAACCCAGCCGTCTTCGATCTCGGCATCTGCGACATCTTCAGTGTGCGTGTGGCTGGCAATGTCATCGGTACGAACTCATTGGGCAGTCTCGAGTACGCGGTTATCGTTGCCGGTGCAAAGCTGGTGCTCGTAATGGGGCACACACGTTGCGGTGCCATATCCTCGTCGGTAAAATTCTTGGATCAACGAAATGATACTCAGCAGACTAGCGGTCGTCCGCACCTGCATGCGATCGTTTCGGAGATTCAAGAATCGGTGGAAGGCAATGAATGTCGGGGTGTCGCGACCATGCATCCGGACGCAATGGAAGAATGTGTTGATCGGATTGCCAAGAAGAATGTCCAGCGTACGGTTCGCGAGATCGTTAATCGTAGTCACACAGTCCGCAGCGCAATTGATGCTGGGGAATTACTGGTCGTCGGTGCGATGTGCGATGTCAAGACGGGAGTCATCGATTTTTTCGTCAGCGACTCGGTTAGAATTGAGTCCCAGCAAGAACTCGTTTCTTGAAAAGTAGTAATCATTACCGACCAACATCGGCCAATTACGTTTCGAAATTCAGACGGCCAAGGAAATCATGTAGTCCAAGAAAGAGGTCAACTCGAGGTTTGCTCTGCCCGATAGCTCCATGGGGCACGTCGAGTTGTGTAAGCGACTGAAAAATCAGACGGGGCCTCGCATTCAGGATTAGCGTTTAACGGATCAGGCCTCACAACATGCATTCCAACGAAATCCTCACGACGTTCACGGTCGCTGCCGCCTTGGGCGTCTGTCTGTTCACGTTGGCTGGCTTCTTGCAAGTTTCAGCAATCGTCGTGCTACTCATCGGCGGCGTGATTGCAGGGCCTCAGGTCCTTGGAATCGTGAACCCCTCGGATCTCGGTACTGGGCTCAGCACAATCATCTCTTTGGCGGTTGCAATCATTCTTTTTGAAGGCGGGCTGACTCTTGATCTGAAAGGCTACCGGTCAGCGAGCAAAGAGATATGTAGAGTTCTCACGATCGGGGTTCTTGTCACCTGGATCGGAAGCACGCTACTGATTTGGACGCTGTTTCGATTTGATCCCGCGTTCTGTTTCCTTGCGGCGAGCCTCGTCATTGTGACGGGGCCTACCGTGATCGGACCGCTCTTGCACCGCATTCGTGTGCGAGAACGTCTGCACCACATCTTGCACTGGGAAGGCGTGCTGATTGATCCCATTGGAGTCTTCATCGCTCTGCTGTGCTACGAATTCTATGTTAGCACCGACGGTAGTCATCAAGTTGTCGTCACCGAATTCCTGATGAGATTCTTCGCCGGCGCCATGTTCGGAATGGCGTTCGGCTTTCTACTTGATCTGGTGATGCGACGTGGCTGGATTCGAGAAGATCACACGAATATTTTTGTGCTTTCGATGGCCATGTTAAATTTCGGTTTGGCCGATCTTGTGATCTCTGAAAGTGGCCTGTTGAGCGTGACGGTCGCCGGTCTCGTTCTCGGTAGTCGAAAAACGCCGCAATTGCGCAGTATCGTTTCCTATAAAGTGGAACTCAAAGACTTTCTAATCGGGCTGCTGTTCATCCTCCTAGCAGCAAACCTCGATCTGGCCGCATTCCTGGATTATGGATGGAAGATCGCCGCAGTGGTGCTGGGAATCATGCTGCTGGTGCGTCCGTTGAACATCTTCTTTTCCATGTACGGCAGCACGCTAAAGGTCAAGGACAAGCTATTTCTTAGCTGGATCGCTCCGCGAGGTATCGTCGCTGCATCAATGGCCTCGTTGTTCACCCTCCAGCTAAAGCAGCTCGGTGTGGAGCAAGCAACTTTTTTGGAAACGTTTACGTATTCGGTTATTGCGGGAACGGTACTCGCGCAAGGGATGACCGCCGGGATGGTCGGCGGTTTGCTCGGTGTTCTGCGACCGGTCGCTTCGGGTTGGATTATTGTTGGCGCAAACCCTGTTGGTCGTAAGGTTGCTTCCTTCTTGAAAGCCCAAGATATTCCAGTCGTTGTGATCGACACCAACGCAAGAGACGTTCGCGTTGCGATGCGAGAAGGGCAAACCGCACTCAGCGAAGATGCAATGCTGATGGCCCCCGACGCTCATCCTCAACTTTACAGTTGCGGGAACCTCATTGCACTGACACCCAATCCCGACCTCAATCGCATGCTGTGTCGCCGTTGGTCCGAGATCGTTGAAGGTTCCGTATTCCGATGGGAGCCATCTGGATACGAAACGGAGGAGAATGCACACTTGTTAGTCGGCGATAAAGTGTGGGATCAA
>CAXBHV010001170.1:0-2943 GCA_963974855.1 uncultured Rhodopirellula sp.
TGTGCCATCTCGTGAGTCGTGGGCCGTAAGGCACCGGGTTCCGCGTACAAACATTGTCGGCCAGCTTTCCAAGCTGGAACCGCTTACGCCGAACGTGCCATCCAAATCCAACACGGCCTCTCTCGCGCGCATCGACAATCCAACCAAGACAAACGCCAACGGCTTGGAAAGCCGAGCGACAATCGAAGCGTCCCGGTGAGCCGTGGGCCGTTAGGCACCGGGTAATCCGCGAGACCTGGCCGCTCACGCGTCGCAGCTAACGTTAAAACGGAACGCTGTGAAGCGTTCCGCTACGCTAAAAACACACAAACCTTATTGGAAAAAATGCTTCACAGCGTTGGCCAAAACAACTAGCAAATACAGCGAAAACGAAAAGATGGGAAAGCTCTACGGCCCCCCATGGTTCACGTGGTATTCCCTGCTGTCTGAACAATTGAGACAATTGTTCTACAATGGGTGACGAACGTCGCCTGATACGCACCTATCCACGATCAATCCAACCCAATCACCGCAGCGAACCACCATGAGTCCGAAAGTTTACGGCATTGTTTTCGCGCTGCTGACGGGACTGTTTTGGGGCATGTATGGCCCGGCGCTGCAAACATCTCGGGTTACCGGGCAGAGTCCCTTCAAACCCTTTGTTCTGATCGGTGTCGCCTATCTGGTGTTTGGGGTTCTTGGCGGAGTGATTGGCATCTTGGCGACGAAAGACAACTTTCATTTCGAACCCGTCACCGTTCGCTGGGGATTCATCGCTGGGGCACTCGGCGCGTTCGGAGCATTAACACTGACGCTAGCGTTGTTCAAAAGCCGGGCACCTGATTTAGTGATGCCGATTGTGTTCGGCGGAGCGACGCTCGTTTCGGTCGCGATCGGACTGTGGATGAAACAAGAACTGCTTTCGGCCCATCCGATGCAATACATCGGCACGTTGGCGGTCGTGATCGGAGTGGTGTTGGTACAGGCCTACGCATCGCACGGCCCGGCAAAACCAGTCGACATGCCAGCCGCCAGTGCAGTCTCGCAGCCTCCCAGCGACCACACCGAACAACCGCCAACGGATCTCTGACGGTTGCTTCGCGCCCTCTGGTACAGTGGGTTACCAGGCGGAGGCTGGGAACGAGATTTTCGGCGCATTAGTTTCGAATTCACGGCCATATTGAAGTGGCGGAGGCACGACAGAATCCAGCCTGGCGGCGCTAGTCCCGGTTGGATGGTGACGAGACCGTGGCTAGCAGTGGTGAGGCGTGGGCCGTAAGGCACCGGGTAATGCGTGGGACCCGGCCGCTCACACGCGAGCGGCTCACTAAGTCAACCGGCCGCTTGTCTCGGTTGGATGGTGACGAGACCGTGGTGAGCCGTGGGCGGTAAGGCACCGGGTAATGCGTGGGACCCGGCCGCTCACGCGTCACGGCTCACTAAATCAACAGTCTCCATCAACCGGGGGGATGAGCCGTGCTTTCGCGATACACACGGAGGTCGCTTGAGTTCCCCCCGTGTTGATAGCAGGTCCGTGTGCGCGGTTCTTGCAAGCAAGCAATCCAGCGTTGTCTATTCGCCGTCAATCGATTTAATCAGCGCTCGTCGTTCCTTGTCGATGAATGACAGCATTTCTGCAATTCGAGGGCGGACGGATTCGTCGTACTCTTCGGCAACGTCTTCGCGGTTGTTAAAGCTGTCTGCCTCAGGCAGGTCGGCTAGGATCGATTCGGGGACCGAAAACCCGTTCGCTTTCGCTGCTTCTTGAATGTAGGTTTGAGCGACCGCGAGATGGCGGACACTTTGACCGGCATCGTAACAGTACTGTTCGAAGCGAGCCTGAATTTGCGCTTCGCGAATTTCCTTTTCTGCTTCCTTTACTGCTGCACTGACCTTTACTTGCTTCGATGGCTTTTTTTCCAATTCGACATCTGCTTGGTCTGGTGCATCGGCCCGCAAAACATGGGACTTGGCCATGCACAGTTCAGCCAGCGTAATGCATTCGTGAATTTTCTTGTCCGACGGAACGTCCTTGTCTTCCCGCAGGTTAACTGCCAACTCTTCTAGACGATCTTGGCACGAAGCGATTCCGGCTTGACCGTCGGTCATTGCAGCCGAACCTGCCAACCCTAACCATGCGGCGTTCTTTTCGATTGAAAGAGCCAATTTATCGTTTTGTCCCTTTCCAATAAGTGCTCGCGATTCTTCCAATCGATCCAGCGCTTCGTAGCACAATGGCCAATAGGTTGCCTTGGACACAACGAACCAACCGCGGTCGTCTTCGGGTCGTTCGGCGATTTCGCGTTGGATCGCACGTCCTTTTTCGTCGGATTCGATCACTTTCGTTTTCGGAGTTTCCGCATCCGCCGTTTTTGTTTCAGCTTGAGCGACCGCAGTACCACCAAGACATATTGCGGATACCGATAGTGACAGCAGCGACCGTGAGATCAGGTTCATTGTGTAATTCATGACGAAAGTCCAAAGCGAGGAGGTAGAGAGTGTCGAGAGTCATTTGCAAGTCGCGTTGCAATAGAAAACTCGGATTCAACCTCGTCACTATTACAAATCGATGAATGATTAACACGTAAAAAACAGTGTAGTTTCTACTGAATCTGATAATACTCGACAAAATTGTCTCAAATCGATTTTCAAGGAGGTGTTAGGTTCGGTAATCCGAAGTCGCAAAGGGTATTTGGACTCCCATTCTTGTGATTCGAAACCGCGCAATGTCTTTGCCGTTTTGCATTCAAACGCGTCGGAGCCAAGTCACTTTCAGGCCTGCATTCACCGAAAAACGCCGATCAGCCTCTGTCCGGTAAACGCACGCGATCAAGGCGTTTCTGGCACGCTGCCCCGTGTCCCGCGAACCGTAATCTTTGGTTCAGTAAACAAGCCAATCGTGTCGGAAAGAAACGAGAATCGAGACCGAACAAACAGGCAGAAACTGAAGTTCCGGCGATGGGG
>CAXBHV010001171.1:0-2943 GCA_963974855.1 uncultured Rhodopirellula sp.
GATCGCTTTGCGTTGATACTGCAAAGCGGTTTCTCGGGTGTACTCGCAGGCATCGCTCTGGTCCAACCAAGGCATAATCGTTTCAGTTCGGCGACGACTTGGTTCTGCCAGCAATCTCAAAATTTGAGTTCGCCTCGCTTCATCGGCTGTCTGCAAAAGCCGAATGATTGGCAATGTCATTTTGCCCTGCTGAAGGTCCGTCCCTAGCGTCTTGCCGACTCGCTCGTCACTGCCCCACAGATCGAGGTAATCGTCAGCGATTTGGAACGCGATGCCAAGCGAGTCACCATACTCGGCAAGCGATGCGGTGACTTCGGGACTGCCATCGGCGAAATGGGATCCCAGTTGGCAAGCGACTCGGCAAAGTTCAGCGGTCTTGCCCTGAATCATTTCGATGTATGTCGCCTCGTCGATATCCAAGACATCTCGCTTCAAAACTTGACGCATTTCGCCTTCGCACACCAAACGTGATGCTTCGCCGATCCAGCGGCATGCTTCGGTCGATGGCAATGTCGCCGCTAAACGGAAACTTTGGGCGAAAAGATAGTCGCCCAACAAGATGCTAGTGTGGTTGTTCCATTTGGCATTGACCGTGGGCACATGCCGGCGGGTATCCGCATCATCCAGCACGTCATCGTGGATCAGCGTGGCGGTGTGCACCATTTCGATTACGACGCCTAACACCACGTGGTCTTCACGCACCGATCCGACGGCCGAGGCTGCCAGTAATAGCATCGCCGGACGCAGCCGTTTTCCACCTAACTGCGTGCCGTGCCGCAGCACGGGAACGAGCGACTCGTAGGGCGACTGCAGCTCTTGATGGAACCGTTTCTCGACGCGAAGGAGGTCCGACGCGATCGGGCCGTACAGCTCGGCGATTTGGTCGGCCAAAACACGCGAAGTCGCGGTGCCCTTGAATTCGCTAGGGCGAGATTCGCTGTGATTTTCCGTCGTCAATTGAGCAGCGTGAAAGGTTGAGGTCGAATCCATTTCGGCGAAACCGTTATGTGAAACAGGATGGACGAGCCAATGCGGCATACCACATTCCAATGGAACCGCAATAAAGCACGCGAAGCAACCGACAATCCCCCCGCTAGTCTGCTAGAAAGTTAACGAATTCTAGCCTCGACGTTAATTCCAGGCATAGCTTGGCAACTAATGCCCGTTTTGGCGATAGGGCTTAACGCTCTCGAGCCGAGGAGAATCTCGCTGAGATGGCTCGTCTAACCCGCCGAATTTGCGATGTTCCGAGGGCTAAATCGACCTAGCGACGCTTCAGAGCATCGGAAAACGGTGCAAATCCGTTGCGGTCCCGCCACTGCAACTGGAAGTGAACCACGTACAATGTCGCCTAAATCCGATTGCCGTTTGGATCGATGCGTTTTCAGCAACCTTTGGCCGTTTTCGACGATTTGCCTACCATGAATTTGCCTACCATGAAACTGATCACTACTACGCTGCTGCTGCTGCTGTTGCTATGCATTCCCGCCATCGTCTTTGCCGACGCCCCCTCCACCGACGTCGTTGACCGCTCGACCCTGACCGGCAAAGTCATGTGTGGCTATCAGGGGTGGTTCAACTGTGAAGGCGATGGTGCAAAGCTCGGATGGACGCATTGGGCGAGAAATCTGCGAGAGCTGCCGGCTCGCGGAAACGTCACTGTCGACCTATGGCCGGACATGACCGAGTACGATGCGGACGAGCGATACGCGACCGGGTTTCGGCACGCCGATGGCAGCACGGCTGAGGTCTTTAGCAGCACGAATCGAAAGACAGTGCTGCGGCACTTTGATTGGATGCAGCAGTACGGAATCGACGGCGTCTTTTTGCAACGGTTCGCTTCAGGATTGAAAAGCCGATCACAACGTGAGCACAAGGACCGCGTCCTGGACCACGTCCGCGAAGGAGCCCAACGCTCGGGCCGTGCCTACGCAGTGATGTACGATCTGTCAGGACTCCGCGCGGACGATACGAATTTGATTCAGCAAGATTGGCTCGAGATGCAATCGAGCCAACATGTCACCGATGATGAAGCTTATCTCCATCACGAAGGCAAACCAGTCGTCTCGATCTGGGGAATCGGATTCAACGATAATCGGCAATACACTTTGGATTACTGTCATCGCCTTGTCAGTTGGTTCAAGAGCCAAGGATGCACGGTCATGATTGGAGTGCCGTCATACTGGCGAACGCTTGAACGAGACGCTGTTGACGACGCACAATTGCTCGAAATTATTCAGCTTGCCGACATCGTTAGCCCATGGAGTGTCGGCCGCTACCGATCGCCATCCGAAGCGACTCGTCACGCAGAAAACGTCTGGGCAAAAGACAAGGCGTGGTGCCAACAACATGACCAGGATTTCTTGCCAGTCGTGTTTCCTGGTTTCAGTTGGCATAACCTCAAGGGCGATCCTTTGGCATCGATCCCACGACGCAAAGGCGAGTTCCTTTGGAGCCAAATTGTGGCGGCAAAACGAATGAGCTGTGAGATGATTTACGTCGCCATGTTTGACGAAGTCGATGAAGGAACCGCGATTTTCAAGTGCACCGATCAGCCGCCGGTCGGTGACGGCGTTCAGTTCCTGGGCTACGAAGGTTTGCCAAGCGACTACTATTTGCGGCTCGTCGGCGAGGCGGGCAAGTTGCTGAGAAACGAGATCCCCATTTCCGTACCCCTGCCACAACCGTATTAGTCGCCTTTTGCTCCGCAAAAGTAGCGAGTGCTGCAGCGCTGGACACGTACTGAATTGTAGAAGTTCCGTTGTCGGCACTGCACCATCTGTGTCATTCATCCAAGCGAAATGGTTGAATGATGCCCAGCCGTTCTCGGTAATATTGCCTGCCCTCCAAACCATCCATGTTACGAGTACAATCAGGCACGTCCCTTAGGACGTTCGGAACAATAAATAGCAGGCGGTAGTGGACGAGGCTACGAGTCCTGCA
>CAXBHV010001172.1:0-2939 GCA_963974855.1 uncultured Rhodopirellula sp.
CCTTTTGCTTGGCAGCATCGGGCCGACGTTGGTCCTGATTGGTTTTGCTGCGGTCTTCTATTACGGACATCACAACGACTGGCGAATTCCAAAATTCGCAGCTTTGACCGGAACAGTCGAACCGGTCGTCAGTGATTGGTGCGAGGAACATGGGGTGCCAGAATCCATTTGCGTTCAGTGCGATCCGGCACTGATGCCGAAAGGCCCCGACTATGGTTGGTGCGAAGTTCACGGCGTGCACAACTGCACTTTGGAACATCCCGACGTCGCGCAGTTGAAAGAGACTCCAGCGGTTTCGCCTGATGACCTGGAGCGAGCATCGCGAGCCTTGGCGGTTGCGCCGCGAAAAGAGAACAACAGCGCCTGCAAGGTTTACCAAACGCGGATTCAGTTCGCTTCGATCGAGTCAGTGCAGCAAGCTGGCGTTGACGTTGAACTCGTCGACCGTGCTCCGATCGTCGAAGCGATCACTGGCAGCGGCGAAATTGTCTATGACCCCACACGTCAAGCCAGTCTGGCCTCACGTTTGCCGGGAACGGTTTGGTTGGTGAGCAAGAATGTCGGCGATCCGGTCGCCAAGGGCGAAGTACTGGCCGTGATCGACGCGGCGGCAGTCGGCGAATTGAAAACAACGTTGCTGCGAGCACTCGCCGAACGGAACCTTCAGCAGCAGAACGTCGCACGCCTAAGGGAAGCTCGCGGTGCCGTCGCCGGATCGCGAATTCTTGATTCCGAAGCCGCACTCGCGAAAGCCCAAGCCGATGTGCTGGCCGCCGACCAGTCGCTGCGAAATCTTGGATTGCCGGTCGATGTCGACTCGTTGCAAGGGCTTGACCAGCAACAGGTACTCGACGAACTGCGTTTGCTTGGCATCCCAGATTCGATCCGCAGTCAACTCGATTCGCAAACGGTCACGTCAAACCTGTTGCCGGTACGTTCGCCAATCGAGGGCGTCGTTGTCGAGCGTAGCGTGGCCCCGGGTGAAGTCGTTGATCCAGCGCGGATTCTGTTTCAAGTCGCCGACGTTCGCCAAATGTGGCTGACATTGAACGTGCCACTCGAAAATATGAACCAACTCGCGATTGGTCAGCCAGTGCATTTTCACGCCGACGGAAGCCGCGAAACCGTGGTGGGAAAGCTCGATTGGATCAGCACGTCGGCGGATCGGATGACTCGGATGGTTCAAGTCCGGGCCGTGTTGGATAACCCTGACGGTCGCCTGCGAAACGAAACCTTCGGTACGGGCGAGATCATTTTACGAAGCGAATCCGACGCGATCGTAATTCCGATGGGTGCATCGCACTGGGAAGGGTGCTGCCAAGTCGTCTTCGTTCGCGACAAGAATTATTTCGATAGCCCGGAAAGCTACAAGGTTTTTCATGTGCGCAGCGTCCGACTGGGAGCCGTCAACGGGAGTCGAACCGAGGTGCTTTCTGGCGTGTTACCGGGGGAAGTCATCGCAACGGCGGGTAGCGACGTGCTGCGTGCCCAGTTACTAAAAAACAACTTAGGTGCAGGCTGTGACTGCGTCGCCGAATAGGGAGAGCACGGATGCTTAATTGGCTAATTGATTTTTCGCTCAAGCACCGCGCGCTGGTGATTCTGGCGACGCTGCTGTTCGCGGTCGTCGGTGGTTTCTCGCTACGGCAACTTGACATTGATGCGTTTCCGGACACCACTCCGGTAATGATTCAAATCAATACGGTTGCGCCATCGCTGGCGTCCGAAGAGATCGAACGACAGATCACCTTTCCGGTCGAACAAGCGATCAGCGGACTGCCGGGACTGGATCAACTTCGTTCCATCTCCAAGTTCGGATTGTCGCAGGTCGTCGTGATTTTTGATGACGGCATCGACATCTACTTTGCCCGACAACTGATCAACGAACGGTTGTCAACTGTCGAGTTACCCGACGGAATTCAGCGACCTCAGATGGGTCCGGTCTCGACGGGCTTGGGGGAGGTGTTTCACTATGTATTGGTCTACGACGGTGCTGATTTCTCGGATGCTACGCAGGAAGAACGCGTCAAGCGGATGAGCGAGTTGCGAACGATCCATGACTGGGTAGTCAAGCCGCAGTTGCGATCGGTTCGTGGTGTTGCTGAGGTCAACAGTTGGGGGGGCTACGAAAAGCAATACCAAGTGCGACTCGATCCCGAGCAGCTATTCAAGTACGGGCTGACGTTCGAGGAAGTCTCTGACGCGATTGCCTCCAATAACGAAAATGTTGGCGGAGGGACGGTCACCGATGGCAGTGAGATGTTGCTGGTCCACGGCGTGGGGCGAACCGTCAATCTTCAGGAGATCGGCGATATCGTCATCACTGCGGTCAAAGGCGTTCCGGTGCGAGTGAGCGACGTGGCCGACGTTCAACTCGGACACGAGATTCGGCGGGGTGCGGTCACAGCGAACGGACGCGGTGAAGCCGTGCTGGGCCTGGGCTTCATGCTGATGGGCGAAAACAGCAACGAAGTCACTTGGTCCATCAAGGAAAAGATTGCCAGTATCCAAGCTACGTTGCCACCAGGCGTCAAGATTCAAACCGTCTACGACCGCACGGAATTGATCGATCACGTCATCCACACCGTCCAAAAGAATCTCTTTGAAGGAGGGTTGCTGGTTGTCGCAGTGCTGTTCATTTTCCTTGGCAATTTGCGGGCAGGCTTGATCGTTGCCATGGCGATTCCGCTTTCGATGCTATTCGCATTCTCGGGCATGTTGAAGTTCGGTATCGCGGCCAGTCTTCTGAGCCTCGGAGCGATCGACTTTGGTTTGGTCGTCGATAGTTCCGTCGTGATGATCGAAAACTGCGTCCGACACCTGTCGCATGATAAACACGGCAAGAGTCGGCTCGAAATCATTCGCGATGCGGCAATTGAAGTTCGCAAACCGACGATGTTCGGCGAACTGATCATCATGATCGTGTACTTGCCGATTCT
>CAXBHV010001173.1:0-2939 GCA_963974855.1 uncultured Rhodopirellula sp.
ACCCTGATACACCTGAGGTGCGTCATGACTGGGCTCAGTATTACGACAAGTTGACCGAGATGGACAAGATGGTGGGTGGCGTCCTGAAGGACCTCGAAGCGGATGGTCTCGCGGATTCGACAATCATCTTTTATTACGGCGACCACGGCAGCGGGATGCCTCGCAGCAAGCGTTGGCCGTTCGATTCGGGATTGCGTGTGCCATTGCTGGTCCATGTCCCCGAGCAATTTCGTTCACTTGCACCAAAGAACTACATGCCCGGTGGCGAGTCGGCTCAGTTGGTCTCGTTCGTCGATCTCGCCCCGACCGTGATCAGTTTGGCTGGGGTGAAACCGCCAGCGAACATGCAAGGGGTAGCGTTCGCAGGATCGTTCGCGGGACCCGCGAAACCGTATTTGTACGGTTGGCGTGGACGAATGGACGAGCGTATCGACATGGTCCGCAGTTGCACCGATGGCCGTTATGTCTACATGCGACATTTCTATCCCGAGCGTCCCTATTTGAAACATGTCGATTACATGTTCCAAACTCCTACGACGCGTATTTGGAAACAGATGTTTGATGAAGGCAAATTGAACGAGGACCAAGCAAAGTTCTGGCAGCCTAAACCGGTCGAAGAATTGTTTGACTTGGAAAGTGATCCGGATGAGGTCAAAAACCTTGCTGGCGATGCAGCGCACGCCGATCGGGTCAGCATGATGCGTGAAGCCGTTCACCGCTGGATGGTTGAAACCGGCGACATGGGCATGTTCCCCGAAGCCGAGATGCACCGTGTGGTCGCGGATGACCAGTCACCTCGCGAATTTGCATTGAGCCATTCCGATCTGATGACGCGTCTTGCTCAAACCGCACTAGATGCGACGGATGTCGACAGTGACATGACAACCGAAAAGGCGATCGAGCTTTCCGCAGACGAGGATGCCGTGATTCGTTTTTGGGCGGTCCGCGGTATCGGACTTCGCAACGCAACCACCCCCGCAGCGATCCAAGCGGTCAAACGTGCGATGAACGACGAATCGCCGAGCGTTGCAATCGCGGCGTGTGAAGCGATTCAAATCATCGGAGGCAAATCCGAACAGCAAGCCGCGACCGACCGGCTATTGGAACTGGCCAACGTGGAGAGGGTAGGGCACTTCGCAGCCATCGAGGCGTTGAATGTGATCGACTTGGGGGCTCCGCTGGATGCGCAGCTGAAGAAACAGATCGCGGCGCTACCACGATCGTTGAAAAAGCCACCCCCACGCGTCGGCAAATACGTCGGCCGTTTAATTGATGACATGAGCGCGGCGACGCCGTAGTTGGCTTTGTCCAAGGTGAATTTTAGGGTAGCGGAACTCGTGCGTGAGTTTCGGATCGTTCGGCAAATTCAACGAAAGTCTTGACGACTTCCGCTACGACCCACCCTAATTCCTGGCCCTGTTAATACACTAGCCAAGTAGCGTGTTGTTAGCGTTCGTGCCGCGAGCGCTAACGACAACTTGGGACTGGGTCGACAGATCGCGACGAAGTCGCGACGATAACAGGCATACGTCTTCGTTATTTGCTTGTTTGCTTGCTTGGGTTGAGATTGTTTGATGGAAATTCTTGGCGGTCCTCTATTCAGCGTTGCCGGTGCGGGCGAATCGCATGGTCCTGCCGTGACGACGATCGTGTTTGGCTGCCCGGCGGGCCAAATGATTCGCCGCGTCGATGTGCAAAAATACCTCGACCGCCGACGACCGGGTGGGAACAAACACGGGACACCACGTAACGAGAAAGACAAAGTCATCTTTCTGTCGGGGCTATTCCAAAACGACACCGAACAATTGCTCGGCGGCGGCAAGATCACGATCCAACTCGACGGCGACAGCTACGAGAGCGAAGCGTACGAACAGGGTTACACCACGGGTGAACCGATCGCTGCGATCGTGCTTTCGACCTCGAAAAAGTCAGGCGATTACACCCAGTTCTCGGGCCCCACGGGCGAAGTTCGTCCAGGGCACACCGATCTCGTCAAATTCCATAAATCAGCCGGATTTGTCGACGTTCGCGGTGGCGGCCGATCCAGTTACCGAGCCACGATCTCGGACGTCGTGGGCGGCTCGATTGCCCGCATCTTGTTGGCCGAAAAATTTGGCACCGTGATCCTGTCGTCGATCTCGCAAGTCGGATCGCTGAAGGCAAAACTGAGTTTGGCGGATCGAGTCGCCGAGTTGATGCCGGACGGACAGCGGCAACCGATTGCGGCGGACGTGATCGCGAAACTCGAAGATTCATTGGCGTCTGCAACCATTCATTCGATCGATTCCGAGTTCGCCGAGGAAGCGGGCGAACTGATCAAACAGACGCGAATGAAGGGCGATTCGCTCGGAGCGATGGTCGAAGTGGTCGCCGTCAATGTGCCACCGCTGCTGGGTGATCCGCTGTACCAAAGCTTGAAAGTCCGCTTGATGGGCGCGCTCGGTGGGCTAAACGCCGTCCAGTCATGCGAAGTCGGTGCGGGACGCGACGTTGTCCAGCGACTTGGCAGCGACAACAACGACCCGATTCGCAGCAGCGGCTATGTCCGCAACAGCCATGGTGGCATGATCGGCGGGATCACGACCGGAATGCCGCTGGTGATGCAAGTCGGATTCAAGCCGACTTCGACGATCAATCAGCCGCAAGAATCGGTTCGCAAGAACTTGGAGGAGATCGATTTCGAACTGGTCAAAGGACGCCACGACCCCTGTGTCGGCGTTCGCGCTGGCGTGACGCTCGAGTCGCGAGTAGCGATCGAGCTGCTGAATGCCGCGATGTCGCACCAAGCGAGCAAATTGTCGAGCGATCTTTCGCAGCTGTTTTAGGTCGCTGCCCTCTTGCATGCACGCTGATGTCTTGTAGCCGGCTGCTCTCTTGTTTGCAGGCTGCACTCCTAACACGCCGAGCCCCACCCAGAGCCGGCTACCGCCGACTCTGAC
>CAXBHV010001174.1:0-2937 GCA_963974855.1 uncultured Rhodopirellula sp.
AAGGCTATCCCATAAAGTGCCTCCGGCACAAAAACAGCAACTTCAAAACTGACGCTTTGGGTCCTGAAAAACACGCCACTTCAAAAATCACGCGTCGGGTTTCAGGAAGCCAAATTAAGCTCGGGCATGCAAGGTTTTGCGTTTGGGCAGCGTCCACATCAGTAGCGTCATTCCGAGTACCGCACTGATCGCCGAGCCCACCATGATGCCTGTTTTTGCGGTGTCCAGTCCCGCTTCGCCAAACGCCAATCCGTCGATGAACAACGCCATCGTAAACCCAATGCCAGTGAGAAAACTGCCGGCGATCAAAATGCCCCAATTTACTCCGGCGGGCAATTTCGCCCAACCAAGTTTTACGGCCAGCAGGCAGAACAGCAGCACGCCAAGCGGTTTACCCACGACCAATCCCAAAGTTACTGCAATCGCCACCGGATCCTCGATATTGGTCAATTGCATTACGACGCCCGCGTTTGCCATCGCGAAGACCGGAACGATGAAATAGCTGCTCCACGGATGCAGAGTCGTTTCAAGATACTCAAGCGGTGAAACGGTTTCGCGTGTCAATCGCTGTACCTCTCGTACCTTTCGCGCTCGATGATTTTTCGAGTTCCAACCGTCACCGCGGAACGCTTCGCCAGTTTTAAGCAAATATTGACGAAAATGGTCGGGCACGATCGTGGCTTTGGCCGGAGTCATCAATCCCAGTATCACGCCAGTCAAGGTTGCGTGGACGCCTGATTCGTGAAACGCAAGCCACGCGATTAGACCAGCGAAGATATAGGGAGGGAAACGTCGTACACCGATCCGCGAAAAAAGATGGACGATCCCTATCCCAATCGCCGCCAACATCAGGAAACGACCATCCAACTCCTGAGTGTATCCGATGGCAATCACGATGATCGCACCGATGTCATCGACGATCGCGAGCGACAACAACAGCACGCGTAGATTATTGGGCACACGCGAACCGAGTAACGCGAGAAATCCGACGACAAACGCGATATCGGTCGCCATGGGAATGCCCCAGCCGCGTGCAGCGGGCTGGTCATACTGAAGCGACAAATAGATGCCAGCGGGAACGACCATACCGCCAATCGCGGCCGCAATTGGCAGAGTTGCGCGACGAAGGTCCGCGAGTGCTCCGTGCACCAATTCTCGCTTGACCTCTAATCCGATCACAAAGAAAAAGATCGCCATCAACCCGTCGTTGATGATGTGCCGCAGCGAGTGTTGGAAATTCAGCGATCCAAAAGAAACACCCACCTCGGTTTTCCAGAAACTGAGATAGGAATCAGACCATGCAGAATTAGCCATGATGATGGCGAACGCCGTACAGAGCATCAACAGCACGCCGCTGGCCGCTTCGACGTGCAGAAAACGAGCAAGCGGGCGTACAAATCGATCGATCGGCTGTTCAGGTAATGGAACCGTCACATCGCGATGGACTGGGTGGATTTGCTGATAACGAGGGTCACTAGTTGTCGGTGAAGACATTCATTGTCCGTAATTTGTAACAAAATTGAAACTCCGTTCTGCCGCAATGCGATCATTCGCCGTCGGCAACTTGCAACTAGGTTGCCATCGCCTCGCGTTCGGGCTGATACAAGATGTCTTCGATCTGCATCTCGATGTTTCCGCTAGGGACTCTCCAATGCACGCGATCTCCAATCTGACAACCTAAGATCGCGGTGCCAATCGGCGCCAGCACCGACAATTTTCCCGTCGCAATATGTGCCTCTTCGGGATACACCAACGTATAGGTTCCCAATTCGTTGCGACTGCGGTTTAGCAGCTGGATGACCGAATCCATCCTCACAACATCTGCAGGAACGTCGCTCGAATCGACAATCTCAGCCGCGTTAAGTTTTCCCTGCAGCTCCTGCAAATTGTTGTGGTCGTAGTTGGCATGCGTGAATTTGCTCGACAGCAATTCTTCGAGCCGTTGATAGTCACTTTGACTGATGACGATATTTTTGTAGTTCACGAAAAGGCCTCTGAATCGAGAGTGGGTGTCTCATTTTTGAAAACAGAAGTTCAATTTTGAGAGACAGAAATTGACGCGACGAGTGTTTGTGGCAGGGCGATATTTCGAGAGGCATGCTCTCTGACGGATGGACGTCGGTTTTGCCCTGCATTGCAACCGCCGCGCCAAACAGTCCAGGATCGTGCAATTGGCGTGTCCGAACGAGAAACAATGGTTGTCTGGTTCAGATATCCGCCATCAGTGACGAAAACACAGGCGAAAATTCCGCCACATCGCCCAATATTTAGTCAGGACGTTTAGAGGTGATGCGCGCAACACTATTGCGACTGTGGTGTCGCGTGGGGACTACTGTCACCCTGAGTTGACAGGTTGACGCCGTCGCGCAAGACGTTATTTGCGAAAATCAGCCGCAGCGATTCCGTGTTTCTTCAAAAGTTTGTGCATGCCTTGCCTTGAAACGCCTGCTTGCTGCGCGGCATGAGAAATATTCCCCGCGTGTTTTTCAATCAGCGAGCTCAGGTACGAATGCTCGGCGCTCTCCACTGCGTCATCGCGTGACACGTCACCAAACACTGACACTTGATGATTGCTACCTTCGCGCGTGCGTCTCAGCGGCTCGGGCAGGTCGGCCAGCTCGATCGTGTCACTGCGTGACAACGCGATCGCTCGCTCGATCGCATTTCGTAATTCGCGAATATTTCCCGGCCAGTCGTAACGGCGAAAACAATCAAGCGTCTCATCGGAAAACTGCACGACAGACGATCCGGCAGGTCGCAGCTCTGACAAGAAACGTTTGGCCAACAACACGCAATCGTCGCCCCGCTCTCGCAACGCAGGCAATTCGATATGGATCACGCCCAGGCGGTAGTAGAGGTCTTGGCGAAAACGTCCCTCACGCACCTCGGTTTCCAAGTTTCGATTCGTCGCACAAATAAAACGTGTGTCGACTTGAA
>CAXBHV010001175.1:0-2935 GCA_963974855.1 uncultured Rhodopirellula sp.
CCCCTTCGATCCAAATCGCACCATTTTCGGCAACCGCGAATTCTCCCCTTGCGATCGTCCAATCGACCGACGCCAAGGCATGCGGATCGTCGATCGAAGCCGCATCTAGGCTGCCGGGAATGGCTTCGGGCACTAACGAAACAACCCGTTTTGCTTTGGCGTAGACCGGAATCGTCGCGAGGATCTCGCCGATTTGATGAGTGTCGTCAATCACGTGAGCTTGGCCACCGACGGTTGATAAAACTTCGATGAATTTTGCGACCGGATCGTCAAAATGCACCGTCTGATCCATCTCAACCGTTGGTAATCCCGGCCCGATGACCTGTTTTCCTGTCAATCGATCGAGTACCGCTTGGCGGCTGGTCGTAGTGGCTTGGGTCTTTTTTAACATCGTTAACGTTTCCGGTTTGCTGCATACCAATGACGAAAACTCTCACGCGGAGGTTCGGGCAATTCGCGAGCCACAGTCCAAGTATTGAGTCGATTGTGAGTTGCCCAGTGAGGCAGGATCTTGAGCGATTTGCGTCCCACCCAACCGGCGATTGAAAACATTCGTGGGCTGCGGAACAGGATCGAAGCCGCCTTCATGCTGATCCGTTTGGAATACGGCAACAGGTTTTCGCTGACCAATTCCTTTCGCCACGCCAATAACTGATGGTGCAGCGGGATTTTTACGGGACAAACGTCGGTGCACGAACCACATAAACTGCACGCGTACGGCAAACTCTTGTAGCGGGACGAGTCACGCGTCGGTGACAGCACCGATCCGATCGGTCCCGGCACGGTGGCGCTGTAACTGTGTCCGCCGCTACGCCTGTAAACGGGGCACGTATTCATACAAGCACCGCAGCGAATGCAATGCAACGCCTCGCGAAATTCGTTGCTGTTTCTCAGTCGGCTGCGTCCGTTGTCGACCAACACAATATGCAGTTCGCTGTTGGGATCGCGTGGCCCGTGAAAATGTGAGGTGTAGGTCGTGATCGGTTGCCCCGTCGCACTTCTAGCCAACAAGCGAATGAAGACCGACAAGTCCTGGAAACGGGGAATTAATTTTTCGATTCCCATACAAGCGATGTGAACCCGAGGCAGCGAGACGCCGAGATCCGCATTGCCCTCGTTGGTGCAAACGACGAAGCCGCCTGTTTCCGCGATCCCAAAATTGACTCCGGTGATTCCGACTTCGCCTGCAAGAAATTTGTCACGCAGGTGTTGTCGTGCGGCTTCGGTCAGGTACTGAGGGTCTGATGCTCCCTTTTTTGTGCCGAGATGTTCGTAAAACGTATCGCCGACTTCTTCTTTGCGGATATGGATCGCGGGCAAAACGATATGGCTGGGGGTTTCATTTCGCAGCTGAACGATCCGTTCGCCCAAGTCGGTATCAATCACCTCGATGCCGTTGTCTTCGAGGAAATGGTTCAAGCCACATTCCTCGGTGAGCATCGATTTGCTTTTGACAATCCGTAGCGTCTCGTGGTCACGCAGGATTTTTAGCACGATTTTGTTGTGCTCGTCGGCATCGGCGGCCCAGTGTACCGTCGCTCCCAATGCGGTCGCGTTGCGTTCGAATTGAGTTAAGTAATCGCCGAGATTGGCGATGGTTTCGGTTTTGATTTGCGACGCGAGGCTGCGGAGGTATTCCCATTCGGGAACCGATGCTGCTTGTTTGTCACGTTTGCTGCGAACAAACCACAGTGCTTGGTCATGCCAGTGAGTGCGTTCGGTGTCGGCAACAAACGGTCGTGCTTTGGTAGGATGATCGATGATGGGCAGAGTTTTCATAATTCTTACGCAAGGATTTTTTATGCGTTGTTTACTTTACGCGTTGCTGACTTTACGCGTTGCTTAATCGATTGGGGTTTCGGCCCGCTAGGATTTGAGCGACATGCATCACTTGGATGGGATTCGATTCGCGACGGATGATGCCTTGCAGGTGCATCAAACAGCTCATGTCGGCCGAGGCCAATATGCTGCTTCCTGATGCGACATGGTCGGCGATGCGATCACGACCCATCGATGCGGACACGTCGGCTTCGTTAACCGCAAACGTTCCGCCGAAACCACAACATTCGTCGACGCGTGTGGGCGTGCACCACTGGATGCCATGGACAAGATTCAGCACGTTGCGGACTTTGTCTTCGCGAGGCGTCATGTTCTCGCTGCACGCCCCGAGACGCAATTCTCTCAGCCCATGGCAACTTTGGTGAATCGAAACCTTGTGCGGAAATTGCACATCAAGCTCTTTGATTTTCAATTCGTCGTGCAGAAATTCGCACAACTCAAACGTCCGGGTCTTGACGTGATTGAATTTTGGATCGTCGTCCTCAAAGTATTCGTCGTAGTGATGACGAACCATTGCGGTGCACGATCCCGACGGGCAGACGATCGAATCGTATTCGCTGAACAACTCGACAAATCGTCGGGCTACCGGAGCACAATCGGCGGTGCAGCCGGTGTTTGCCATCGGTTGGCCACAACAGGTTTGGCCATCGGGGTAGACAACATCCACTCCGAGTCGCTCAAGCAACTCGAGTGTTGCGATCGCGACATCGGGATAGAATTGGTCGAGATAACAGGGGATAAACAGAGCAACAGACATGCGACTTGCCACGAACGATTGATAGCCGTCGAACGTTTCGGACGGCGAGGTTTGGCAGTATAGTCGCTCGACGGGCGGTTGGCTAAGCCGCGTCCGCATAGATATTGGCAGGAACGCTCAATTCACTTGCCGAAGCAGTAATCCAGCGGCGGATTCGCTTGACGCTCGGCAATCGACGTCCGCGCAGAAGCTTGCGACCGGGCGTGCTTTCCGCATAACGCTGTAGATCCCGATACAGTGTCACCGGGGTTTCCATCGCCAAACCTCGAACGCTACGGCGATGGATGCTGATCAAGAGTAGTGCGTCGCGAGGCATCATGCCTGGTACACGGACCGACA
>CAXBHV010001176.1:0-2927 GCA_963974855.1 uncultured Rhodopirellula sp.
TTACAAGTTGCCCGAACGGTTCAAGCTCGAATACACCGGCAGCGACAATGCGACCCATCGTCCCGTGATGATTCACCGTGCTCCGTTTGGATCGCTCGAGCGTTTCACTGGGATGCTGATCGAACATTTTGCCGGCGCGTTCCCTATGTGGTTGTCGCCTGAACAAGTTCGTGTGTTGCCGCTAAGCGACAAATCATTGGAATACGCCGTGGCAGTTGCGAAGCAATTCGACGAAGCCGGATTGAAGGTGACGATCGATAACAACGACGGCAAAGTGCAAGCGAAGATCCGCAACGCTCAGCTCGACTTGGTCAACTACATGGCCGTCGTCGGTCCGAAAGAGGCCGAAGCCGGCCAGGTGGCACTGCGAGACCGGATTGATGGCGACCTCGGATCGATGCCAATCGCCGAAGCGATTGCACGACTCAAAGATGAGATCGCGACTCGCAAAGTGCGGCAAGCGGTCAAGAGCAGCCTCAGTGCTGCCGCCGCCGTCGACTCCGGTGCAACCGGCCACGAATATTGATTCGGGGCTAGGCATTTCACCCTCCCAACATCGTTGGGAGGGTCGAAAATCGAGCCTTCAGCGAGATTTTCGGGGAGGGCTGGTTGCACGTTGCTTGCACGGTTCACTCGCGAACACTGCGAGCCCCACCCAAAGCCGGCTACCGCCGACTTTGACCTCCCCAGAAGGGAGGTGAAGAAGATTCACCCTGACTCTATTCTTGTGGAGGCGTTTCGTCTAAGTCTTCCATGTCGATCACCAACTCAGGATGCTCTTCCAAATAAGCTTTCATTTCGTCGGTATTCGTTGACTGGGTTGTTTCGCTGGTCCCGCAACCCAACAGCGTCAGAAAAGTAATCGAAAGAACGCTAACAATAATAGAATGTTTCATGATGGAACTTAAGTGTTTGGTAAAGGTGCCAAAAGACAAATGATTGAATCGCAATAAACGAAATCAGCCTTGTCCCTGCGGTTTGTGCCGCAGGGCAGACAAGACTGATTTGAACTTGAGGTCCCCATTGTGAATGGGACGCGAGTTGGCCGACCTTAGAAATCCTGAATCGTCTCTTTGGAGGCACGGGTGCCGAGGGCACCCCAAAGTCCATACGGACTCATGACACCAGGGGTCGATGCAGGATCCGTATGCGTTGAATGCACGCCTACTTGGCCGCGACTGCTGTTACCTGATTCGATAGAGTCGGTGACAAATTTGACTGCACCGTCACCCATCAAGACATGGACGCCGCCTTGATGTCGGCTGCTTGCGGTTGCGACAACAATCGATACCGCATTTGAATTGCCACAGATTTCGGCATTGGGGGGCAAAATCGTCGTCATTTGCGAATAAATCGGCAGCATCGACGCCCATTTGTACCCGCGTCGCTCTTCCGCACTGCCCGCAAGATTGTTAGGCGATGGAGTGCTTGACCAGAACAGAGGTCGTTGCGGGTCAACACTCTGGCGGCAGTTGATACTTCCGCCTAGTGAATTGATATTGATCGACGAAGCCATCAAGTGTGTTCGCTTGTCTTGGTCACCCAAGTCGGTCGCAATTTCACCCGCAACAATTGTATTCGAAACGCCATCGAGTATATCTCGGAATTTCGTCGTTAACTGAATCACAAAGGCTCCTCGTTGTGACGCCCGAACCCGCTCGTACATCGTCGGTGTTCCGCCAGATTGAGCAATTCCCGAGGCCCTATTCAAAGCACCACCGTAGCCCGTGTCGCAAGAATCGCCGGTACAGAGGGCGTAGTTCGTTCGGCCCTGAGCGGGAAGCCCTTGCCCAGGATCACTCGGACAGCGAAGCGATGGGATGTTGGCTAGCCAAGGATCGTAATTTCCTTGAGAAAGGTGCGCCGAGATGGGAGTCTGGGGCCATGGTCCCATCGGATTATAGGTCTTGGTCGTTCCGCCCGAATCGACGGTTTGAAACGGATTGCTGACCTGTTCCCACAACGCTTGCTGTTCGAAAAACGGCGTCAAACCTACCAACGCCGAGAGCTCAACGCGGTTGTTACCACGGTTGTCGCTGGCGGCCTTCCCGGCGTCCGGTCCGTAGGTACCACCACCATGAACCGGAAGTTGATTGTAGGCCGCGTGATAATTGTGAATCGCGAGGCCAATCTGTTTGAAATTGTTGCTACAGCTCATCCGACGAGCCGCTTCGCGAGCGGCCTGGACCGCTGGCAATAGGAGGCCAACGAGCACTCCGATGATTGCAATCACAACTAGCAACTCTACTAGCGTGAACCCTTTCGATCCATTTAATTTTCTCATTAAACATTTACCTAATTAGAAGAAAAGTACGGTTAGAGGAAAATACTTCCGTCTCAACCTAGAACTGCAAGAACTATCTGTGGCCGCTGCGGTGCCGACGTTGATGAGAGATCGAATCGATTTGTCGACAGCTGCGCATCGATGCAGCACGGATGTCGTAACTGCAATGTCCTAAAATCTAGATTGAATGTGGTTTGTGTTATTGGATTAATTGATTGCCAATTCGTGAAAATGCGCACAAGCCCAAAGTCCACATTTAACCGCGACCCAGGTGAATGTATCGAGGCACTTTTCATCGCTGTATCACGACGGCAACAGATGGACCTAGAGACCAACCTTGCGAACGATTACGGTGCAATGAACCGGCATTACAGACGCATCCGGTGCGAACGCTTTTATGGGCGAGGGCAAAACACCGGGAGGACAGTGAACCGCAACCCCCATCCCTCTTGTCTCTGACACCAGCTGCGGTATCGGCGGCTGCGTTCAACCCGACACGCGGACCTGTGAGGCCGAAACGAGCAACTATCCTGGAGGGGATAATAGAATTTGGGCGATGCTTTGAACCCAGCGAACACGGCCTTCGTCTCGCAGTGGTGAGCCGTGGGCCGTAAGGCACCGGGTAATGCGTGGAACCCGGCCG
>CAXBHV010001177.1:0-2926 GCA_963974855.1 uncultured Rhodopirellula sp.
TCCCGTTCATGTAGTCCGGGTAGTACGATTTGGCATCAAGGCGAAGGCGTTTACCCGGCGTACAAAATGTCCGGCCGGCGTACCGGTGCAATAGCTGCAACACCCCGTCATTCTCATTAAGGCAGTCATCGAGAATCGAATCCGGTCCTCCGGCGGTTCCGTCGATTACATCTTGTTGGGGGTACTCGTGCAGTTTATCCGCGAGAATTGACACCATGGGTAATGAACCTCAATGAATATAAAGAAGCGTGTCGGTTCCAAAAATTGCTTTTTGGAGAGTGGGTGGGGAACTTCATTTGCTAAAACGCAACGAGACTGACGAAGAATCGAATGGTCCGCGCTGATAGCAGAGGGGTGCAGTGTACGAAATGTGGGCCGAACGAATCAGGGGGGGAACGTGCGACGCTGTGTCTGTTTTGGGCAATGAAAGACGTCAATCGCAGGCTCGAAGGGATTGTCGTCACGCCCTAGGGAGAGGCTATCGCCAGGGTCAGGCGTTGTGTTCGGTGTTCAGTCGTTGACGGACCCGGGGACGACGGACCCGGGGACAGAGCACTTGCTCGGAAGTCAGCGACGTCCTGCTGGGGGGGCAGCGATGACGTTTCCGACGCTTTGGAATTACCAATCGGTTTAATTTGGCCCTAAGACACAGTTCATTTCAAATCACCCGAAAAAGTGCTATCTCCCCGAGGCTCGGTCCAAGAGGCTCTTCAATTTGTTTGCTTCCTTCGACGCAGACGTTTGTCCAATATCCGCGAGTTTTTATTCGCCAGTTGGGGCATCGCAGGTTCGTCAATGACTCCATCCGCCACACGCCAACGGGCGGAAAACCGAACACAAGGCCAGACCCCACGCGAAGCGTTTCCCATCAAATAACCGAATGGCATCCGTCAACCTGCGTGGGTCGTGAGCACTGACGTCTGATAGCACCGGGCGACGGTCGATGAAACCTCAGGTGGTGGAGTTTTCGTGCAATCATGAACGCGGAAGATCACACGTACGCACTACTGTTGTGGCTTGATAGGGTTGCTGGGGTGCAAAGAGCTGCTTGACTTGTATGGCTGCGAGGATGACTCATCCTGGCCGTTTAAAAATAGCCGGCTCATTCAATAGATCGTTTTCTGAGTTTACGCTTGTCGCATTTTGTAGCAACCGCGTAAGATCACACTGCCAAGCAATCGCAATCGCTTCGATAGCAGCTCCCCACAAACTATACCAGAACTGCTTCCACCTAGGATGGCTTGAACGAGCAAGTGGATCGTCCATTTTTAAAAGCTTGCCATTTGTCATTCTGCCCATGGTGACACCAATGTGAGATGGATTGCCGGTCTCGCACCCACCGATCGGACCTCCGTGCATAAACATATTGAGAGGATACAGATAGACTTTATCGAACTTCAAACCCGATTGGATGATTGCCTTGAGAGAGGTTGCTTTTCCGCAATATAGATAGACGTTTAGTTCAGTCATGTCGCCGCACAGGCTTCTTACATACGCAGCGTGGCCCGAAAGATATTCTATGTCCGAAAAGTGCTTGCTGTTCTTCGCGTGATTCGCTTGCAATGAAGCCCAATCTGACGTGACTCGGTGATCCTCAAATGCCAGTGGCTCAGCTGCATTTCGCGAAGCGGAAGTTGGTTTGCCCAACATTATGCCCGGCGTCAGTAACTGTACTGACGACCGGAATGGCCCAGATGTTGCTATGCCATAAAGCCCATTGCTATCACGCAGCTGTGACAGATTGTCGATGAGACTCGCGCGTCCCAGCGTGCGGCCATCGGGATCATTAAGCTTTTCAACCGTTTCAAGGTGGAATTGTGATCGCTTCGTTTGAAGCACTCGGTCAACATCTTTTCGATGAAGAAAGAGGCGACGAAACAACTGCTCTGGCTCCATCGATATCCAATCATTTGCCTGCACCGCTCTTTGCTCGGTTCCATCCTCAACAACCACGATGTCAACGTCACACGCTGGACACTGCCAGGCTAACGCCTCTGTTAACGTCCACCTATCTCTGAACTTGGTATTCGTCATCAGAGGCTTAATTTGCTCGCGTTTTGGCGTCAATATCCAATCAATGGCTTTCTTGTCCGCCAAGCTTACTGCAACAGTAGTTCCCGATTCAAGGAGTTGCTCTTCGTGATTCGCCAGGCGTAAAACGGGTCGAGTTGAAAGACCGTTGTGAAATTCGAGTACCCGCGTTTGTTGAAGACCATCACTTGAAGTGCGTGATGTCACCTTAATCTTTGATCCGAGCATAAACACTGAAAAGAAACCGATGCCGAACTCACCCACCGGCGAGAATTGTTCAAAGTTCAACGAAGGAAATTCCATGAGGCAATCTCCTGACTGCCAATAACTTGTGCCAAAATCAAGCAAGTAGTTGGTCATTGTGCGCTCAGACATTCCAACGCCATTGTCTGCTACCGAGAGCACGTCCCCACCAGCGTCAGAGGTCAACGATACTGTGATCGTTCCCCATGTACTTGTCCTTCCTTCAATTGTCCTCTTAGCGACGATTGCATCTCTTGCATTTTGGATCAGCTCACGTAGGGGCACCAAAGAGTCTCTCCCATACAATTCCGCCCCTCCTAACCGCTTAATCACATCAGTCACCGCAGATATGGTGGGGCGAGTCTCGACCGGTTCCCAGCCTTCAACTCTCACATAACGGGAAAAACTGGCTGGGGACGAAGCGCCGGAAACTCGAGTAACGTTCGGACGGATTGACTTGCAAGAAAAGTAGGCTTCCGCTTCCCCAATTTCTTTCGCTGCGATTTGTACGAGGTCGTACGCTGTCCACCACGCATCTATTGAGTTAATGCCAAATGGTATCAACGAGGTGAAGTGCAACTCGCCATCAGATGCGTAGGGTTTTGCCAGAAATTTTTGTGCTCCCCAATGACTGGATGATATTCCCTTCGGC
>CAXBHV010001178.1:0-2924 GCA_963974855.1 uncultured Rhodopirellula sp.
CGACATCCTCGCCAAGATCGGCTTCGACCTGTTTCAGGTTCCCACACGCAACGACCGCGTGGGCCGGTTCTGGGACGAGGAGAACCCGTGGTATGAATCACAGTTTGGCATGACGCTGCCTCGTGAGCCCGGTGGCATCCAAACCGGTAGCGAAGATTTCAGCATGGCCGCTGAAGATAGAGGGGCGTACGCGTCCTGCGACACCTGGAAGATCGACTTCTGGCGGACGGCCCTCGACCACTATTCGCTGTTTGGCATCGACGATCTGGAACAGGCACGAACCTACGCTGCTCCCCAGTTTGTCGACCAGTTCGGCAGCTTTCAGTCACTGACCAGCCGCTACGGCGGAGCACAACTTTTGAAATCAGATTTGGAGGAGGTCAAGGAGCACTTGTACGTGCCCATGGCCAATTAGAAAGACATCAATGAGTAAAGCGAAAGCCAATAACGGCAACGGCACTGTCGACAATCGTCGGCAGGAAGTTCAACAGATCGTCAAGAATGCTTGCGATCAGTTGAACACGGAAGGCGTCGATGCCCGCAACTACGTCGAGCAACTGGCCTGGTTGTTCTTCCTCAAGGCGTTTGACGAAGCCGAGACACGCCGTGAAGAAGAAGCCGAGTTTGATGACGCGGGGTATGAACGCCGTCTGTCCGGAGATTTTGCGTGGTCGTCATGGGCGTCCAAGACAGACCATCCCGATGAGATGCTGAAGTTTGTCGACAGCGTGCTTTGGGTCAAGCTAACGAGTCCCGATTCAAAAGATGGCTTGGGTGATGATCCCCTTGCTGAACGTTTTCGGCGAGTTTTTTCAAATGTCCGCAACTATTGCCGCCGGGGGGCATCCTTCGCAAGAGTTGTGGCGCAGGTAAATAAGCTGCACTTCAGCAGCGACACAGACGTCCACGTATTGTCGGAAATTTACGAAGACTTACTCAAACGAGTCGCTTCGGACAGTGCTGGTTACGCCGGGGAGTTCTATACACAGCGGCACATCATTCGTGCCATGGTCGACATCGTGAAACCGCAGGTCGGTGACAAGGTCTATGACCCATGCTTCGGAACTTGTGGCTTTCTGGGTGACTCAGCCGACTACATGCGAGACCCACAACGGAACCCAAACGCAAAGAAACTAAGTGGTCGCGACTTGGAGAAGTTGCAGTCGGGCACATTCTTTGGATTGGAGCTCAAACCGCTGACCTACCTGCTCGGCACCATGAATATGATCTTGCACGGGATCGAATCGGCAAATCTGGAGCTTGCCAACACATTGGAGATTCATAGCGAAAACATAGGAGAAAAAGAGAAGTACGACGTAGTTTTTTCTAATCCACCGTACGGCGGAAAGATGGCGTCGGAATTGCAAACAAACTTCCGCGTTCGTTCGGGTGCGACGGAATGCCTTTTTATTCAACACATCATGCGATCACTCGCCAAGAAGGGTCGCGCTGCTGTAATTGTACCGGAAGGAGTTCTTACACAAAGCAATGCCAATGAAAAGGTACGAAAAGAGCTTTTGGAGCATTTTGATGTCCATACAATTCTTTCCCTTCCCGCTGGATGCTTTCTCCCGTACACGAACGTTAAGACGAGTGTTGTCTTCTTTGATCGCCCTAAAGAGGCGAATGTCAAAGGTAAATGGGCGACGGAAAATGTCTGGTTCTACGATCTTTCAAATGATGGGTTTGAGTGCAAGACATCACGCAAGCCGATCCAAGGCAACCAAATGCCTGATTTTCTTCTAAAACAGGCTACAAAGGCAGAGAGCGAGAACTCTTGGTCATTGACCCTCGCAGAAATAGAGGCGGATGGTTTCGAGCTCGCCGCACGAAATCCAAAACGGGAGCATGAATTTGATACTCGATCACTGCACGAGGTCCTTGAAAAAACGTATGCCAATGAGCTCCGGATAAAAGAACTATTGGAGGAGATCACAGACATTATCGGAAAGAAACGCAAAGGGGTCATTTGGCCTAGCAAGCCCCTAGGTGAAGTCTCACAGATAAATCCGCGCCGACCTGCTGAGCTGCGTAGCCTCGCTGATAGCCACATCGTGACATTTGTGCCAATGCCTGCGGTAAATCAGTACACTGGGGCGATTGACCAGGCTGAGTTGCGTCCGTTCTCTGAAGTACGCAAGGGATTTACGTACTTTGCTGAAGGCGATGTGATCTTCGCAAAGATCACCCCGTGCATGCAGAACGGCAAATGTGCGGTTGCTAGAAATCTATCGAATGAGTTGGGGTTTGGTTCAACAGAGTTCCATGTTGTCCGTCCCAATTCGGACGAGTTGAAAGCTGAGTGGATATGGCACTTTCTTCGCCGAGTCCAGTTCAGAATTGAGGGTACACATCAGTTTCGTGGGGCGGTTGGACAACAGCGTGTTCCGGCAGCCTACTTAGAGGAGGCTGAAATTCCACTACCAAGTCCAGCTGAGCAGATGCGAGTCCTGCGTCTTGTTGCATCTGTGCTCAACCGGATTAGCGACATCGAGGAGTTGAAGGCCGAAATCTGTGGTTCACGAGTTCATCTTGAAGCATTGCGCGATGCAGTCCTTCGTAAAGCCTTTGCAGGGGAGTTGTAATCAACGTGGCTGAAGTGTCGTCTCACAATGCGATCTGGCAGATGCTCGACCGAGTACGTGCCAACTCCCCGATCTCCAACAGCGAGTTCGGCGTGGCACTCGCTGCGCTGATTTTCCTCCGCTGGGCCGACTTCGAGGAAGCTGAACGGGAAGCGATCGCCGCATTCGACGACGTCGACTACGAACCGGTGCTCTCCACCAAATTCCACTGGCGTTCCTGGTGCAACGTCCAGAATCCCGGCGAGCTGGAACACATCTTCCGGGAACTCCCCTCGGCACTTGATCGGTTCGCCAATTCCCGCCACGACGCAATGGCCACCCAACTCCACCGCGTTGCCC
>CAXBHV010001179.1:0-2924 GCA_963974855.1 uncultured Rhodopirellula sp.
CTCCCAACTCTTCCCGCTTCTTCTTTTCCGTTCATTCGCGGCAGCATTTTGTATAATAGATGAAACACCGCTCCCAGATTCGTATTTCTGAGTTCGTTTTTTGAGGAGAAAGCGATGAAAGTGTCAACTGAGGCTCCACGCCGTGTGACGGCGAACGTGTCGATTGGGCAATATTTGGTCCGCCGCTTGCAAGACTACGGTGTTAACGACTTGTTCGGAATCCCGGGCGACTATGTGTTGGCACTCTACAGCGAACTGGAAAAGAGTCCGATCAACGTCGTAGGATGCACGCGAGAGGATTGTGCGGGGTTTGCTGCCGACGGCTACGCGCGGATCCGAGGGATGGGGGCACTGTGTGTGACCTATTGCGTGGGCGGATTGAGTGTTTGCAATTCGATCGCGGGTGCTTACGCCGAAAAATCACCAGTCGTCGTGATCTCGGGCTCTCCTGGCATGAAAGAACGCAGCACAGGGGCGTTACTGCATCATATGGTTCGAAACTTTCGCACTCAGATCGACGTGTTTGAGAAATTCACGATCGCGGGGACAGAGCTTTCTGATTCGCTGACCGCGTTCTCTGAGATCGATCGAGTGCTTGACGCCTGTGACCGTTTCAAACGCCCCGTCTATATCGACGTGCCCCGCGATATGGTTCACGTTGTGCCTCCGATCACGCATGGTTACACCGGCGCGACGTTCGCTAATAGCAAGGAAGCAACCCGCGAGGCGATACAAGAAACCGTTCGGCGACTTGCCAATGCAAAGAACCCGGTCATTCTGGCGGGAGTCGAAATGCATCGCTTTCGCTTGCAAGAGCAACTGATCCAGTTGGCCGAATCGGCGAATATTCCGATCGCGACCACGATGTTAGGCAAAAGTGTCGTGAGCGAACGGCACCCCCTGTTCATCGGATTATACGAAGGCGCGATTGGGGATCCGCAAGTCACGCGTTTCGTCGAGGAGAGTGATTGCGTGTTGTTGCTGGGGACTTTTCTAACCGACATCAACTTGGGAGTGTTCACTGCGAAATTGGATCCGAGTCGTTGTATTCTAGTGACCAGTGAGACGCTGCGTATTTCACATCATCATTTCCACGACGTCGACTTGAAGGGATTTCTGTCAGGGTTGATTGACGCGTCACCGACTACGACAGATCGTGACACCACAAATCTAATTCCTCCACGCAACACCGAGTCGGAGGACGAAGCAACGACGGATTTGTTGCAGACGAGTTGGATGATTCGCGAGCTGAATAAGTGGCTCGACGCGGACACGATCGTGGTTGCCGATGTGGGAGATTCCTTGTTTGCTGCGACGGAATTGACGATCCATGAGCAGAGTGAATTTCTGAGTCCGGCATATTACGCTTCAATGGGCTTCAGTATTCCTGCGGCGTTGGGTGCAGCGATGGCGAAGCCGGACCACCGAATCGTGGTGCTTGTCGGCGACGGTGCGTTCCAAATGACGGGACAGGAATTAAGTACGATCATCCGTCATGGACAAAATCCGATTGTAATCTTACTGGACAACCACGGTTACGGCACCGAGCGTTATCTGCACGAGGGCGAGTGGAAATACAACGAGATCGCTCAGTGGAATTACAGTGACCTCTTGAAAGTCTACGGACGCGGTGTCAGCCATCTGGTGAAGACGAAGTCGGAGTACCTTACGGCGTTGGAACGAGCATGGAATGAGAACGATACGCCTCATTTAATCCATGCCAAGCTAAAAGAAAACGACGCCAGTCAAACGCTGCGAAAGCTCGCCGAACGGATGAGCAAATCGGTGGGTTAGTGGACGTTTCCGTAGCGGAAATCGTCAAGACTTTCGATGGTTAGGGGATGAAGCGGTCGTGGAACGAAACTCTTGACGAGTTCCGCTACAATCCGGTCGTCCGTAGCGGAAGTCGTCGAGACTTTCGACGGTCAGGGGATGAAGCGATCGGGGAACGAAACTCTTGACGAGTTCCGCTACATCGGGTCAATCGTAGCGGAAGTCGTCAAGACTTTCGGTGGTCAGGGGATGACGCGATCGGGGAACGAAACTCTTGACGAGTTCCGCTACATCGGGTCATTCGTAGCGGAAGTCGTCGAGACTTTCGGGGGGCAGGGGGATGAAGCGGTTATGGAACGAAACTCTTGACGAGTTCCGCTACATTTGTTGGTAATCGCTCGAAATTATTGACGAGGTGCGTTAGATTTAGTGCATGTCTGTTCTTCGTCCCGACCGATTGAAGCGTCTGCCGCCAGAGTACTATCGCGGCGATGCGTGGGTTCACTGGATACTCACCATTGAAAATCGTCGCACTGGATGGTTGGATGCACGATTGCTCTACCGGTTTCGCGAGTTGCTGACGCATACCGCGTTTCGGTATCAAGTCGCGTGTCCCATATTTTGTCTCATGCCTGACCACATGCATCTTCTTTGGGCTGGATTGGCAGACGCGTCGGATCAACTTCTTGCAATGAAGAGTTTTCGCAAGAACATGAACGATACGCTACAGCAAATCGAGTTTGGCTTCCAGCGTCAACCGTTTGATCATGTCCTGCAAGACAATGAACGTAACCCGAAAGGCATCGAAGAAGTCGCGGAGTATATTGCTCGCAATCCCGAACGCAAAAGCCTGGTCGGAATCGATGAGTTTGCGAAGTACCCGTACACAGGTTGTCTGCTACCCGGCGCGCCGTTGCTGAAGCTGTTCCAAGCAAAGGGCTGGGATGAGTTATGGACGACCATGTCCTTTCTCCGACGCACTGAATGTTTTCGCAAAGCAGATCCAAAATACACATCGTCGTAGCGGAAGTCGTCAAGACTTTCGGGGGTTAGGGGATGACGTGGTTGTGGAACGAAACTCTTGACGAGTCCCGCTACATCGGGTCATCCGTAGCGGAAGTCGTCGAGACTTTCGGGGGTCAGGGGACGGA
>CAXBHV010001180.1:0-2921 GCA_963974855.1 uncultured Rhodopirellula sp.
ATTAAATCAACAAGCCGCTAGCCACGGTTCCGGCGCTGAACCGGCCTAGTGCCCAAACGGGTAACGGGATTTCAGCCAATGATTCCTGCCTACTTACTAGTCAGGTCGATCCAGCGATCGTTTTACCGCGTAAGTTCCGATCAACTATGGTAAAACCAACGCCAGTAAACTAGCCCACTTGTGCTGCGAGGAACTTTTTAATGTTTTCGTTTGGAATGCCCGGCGTTGCAGAAATCGTCATCATTATGCTGATCATTGGCGTGCTGGTGCTGCCACTTGTGCTTGTCATTGCGATCGTGTTCTACATCAAAAAGATTAACGAAACTGCGCAACCGACGTATTCACAACCGTCGCTGAATTGTCCGAGTTGTGATCTCGTCATCCAAGCCCCAAGTGCGTTTTGCCCTCACTGCGGAGCGGCACTGGAGTCGACGGACGATTCGTGAGCGGCTTGAGCCGATACCGAATCATTGCAACAAAATTCGGTTCACCTATTTCTGTTTCGCAGGCTTGACTCTTGGCGTTTTTCGCTTGCTTCGCGATTGATTTGTCAGCTTGTCTTCGTTTGCCATGAAAGCGTCTCGAATCGAGGCGTCGGCGTGCGATTGCAATACCACCGCAACCGGATCATCCATCTGATTTAGTGCCGAAGTCAATTGGTTTCGCAACGACTGCACTGTTTCTTGCGTTGCGGGACTGTCGATCAAATTGACCAAGCAATCAGGATCGTTTTGCACGTCGTACAGTTCTTCGAGCACTCGATGATCGAACAAGTCCAGGCGGGCTGAGATGACAGATTCCTTGTTGGCTCGTTTGACCATTTGGCGATACGTCGCAGTGCCCGTGGTCGCGGTGGCAAATTTTCGCTTGCCGTCGCTCCAGGGATTGAACAAATACAGGTACTCGCGAGTCTGGATGCCTCGCATCGGATGACGGTTGCCGCCCGCGTTTTCGTTGTACTGCAAAATGACAAAGTCGCGATTCTTTTGTGTCTCGCCACGCAGCAGCGGCGCAAAGGAACGTCCGTGCAAAATGTCAGGCGTGGGATGTTGGTGCTGCATCACATCCAAAAGCGTCGGCAAGAAATCGACCGCCGAAACCATGTGACTCGCATCGATCGAATTGGCAGAAGTGACATTGGGCCAGCGGACCATTAACGGCGTATGCGTGCTGTGGTAATAGAGCTGTGTTTTTGCAAAGGGCAGCGGCATGCCGTGGTCCGACAAAAACATCACCAACGTTGTGTCAGCTTTACCCGAGTCATCCAGCGCCGACATGATCTCACGAAAACAATCATCCGCACGACGGACGGACGAGTAGTAGCTGGCGAGTTCCTCTCGCACCAGCGGATCATCAAACAGGAATCCTGGGATCGGAACCTCGTCGGCAGAGAACGTTCGCGAAGGCTGATGCGGATCACGTGGTCCCGAGTAAAAAGGTTTGTGCGGATCGGAAATGTTGACCATCAAGCAAAACGGTTTGTTCGCTTGCTCTGCCAACCGAATTCCATCCGCAGTCGATTGGCCGTAGCTAGCCACATCTTTGATGTGATACTTTTTGCCGTTGGCGTCCGTGTCCAGAACCGCGTCCCAGGCGTAAGGGTTGTAGGGAGTCGAGTGAGTGACTTTGCCGCGGATGCCGGCAAAGTAACCGGCCTGTTTGGCCAAATCGCATAACACCGGATAGCTCGGTGACTTGTTTTGCCGAAATCCTTCGACACCGTTGACATGCGAATACAGTCCCGACCATATGATGTTTCGACCAGGCATGCAATTGCCCACCAACACATGAGCATGCTCGAAACGCAACGCCGATTTTGCGAACGCATCGATACTCGGCGAGGTGTCGGATAGTTTGCAGCCGAACACGCCGAGCGAATCGGCACTCATGTCGTCCACCGTCACGATCAGAATGTTTGGCCGCGCGGCATCCGCAGCAACAAGTGCAGGCATGGACAATGACCAGGCTACTTTGACAAACACACTCAGTCGGAGAAGAGCAAGCATAACCGCCGTCCTAGAGAAATGCAGATGAGATTCAAGTGTTGAAGTGGAGAACAATTGGACACTTTTTGCCAATCGCCAGCAAAAATGCTCGTTCCCAGTCTCGCGTTTACTCGTTTGACGCCGCATTGGGATCGATCATTGCGGGAGCGGGCAGCCGACACACCGCCCGTTTGACCGCGATCAGTTTGGGTTCACGATCACGTGTTTCCAGCACCAACACATCTTCGACGGCGCCGTAAAAGTGCGCTGGCTTGAAGCGGCTGTTGTCGGGAAAGCAAACGATCTGCTTTTTCTGTAGCGGCGTCTCTTCGTCAATCAAATCGCCTGTCAAACTGATATCAAACGAACTGTACGAGGTCGCATATTTCGCCGCGATCGTCGCCGACTTTTCTAATGTGGGGTCGAGGCTCGTGATCACATTGACCGTGTGGTACGGCAACCGTTCTCGCTCAAAGAACTGATCGTACAGCACGCGGGCCAGCTCGGGATCGTCAGCGACCTTTTCGCCATACAGTTTGCTGACCATCAGATCAAAAACCTCTTTGTCTGCTGTCTTTAGCGTCGCGATCACGCGGTCTCGCTCCGTCACGTCGGGCACCGTCTTCTGCATCGCGGCGTGTTCCGCGAGTCGCTTCTGCTGTTCCAACGCCGCTTTCTCTTTCGCAGTCTTGTACGCGAGGATTTCATCTTCGGGCAATCGTTGCAACTCGAGCGAACAAGGCACGGTGATCTCGTGGTTGGGTTCCTTCCAAATAATACGAAGTGAAAGTTTGACCTCGTCCACCGACCCACGCTCCCTCGCGAACGCAACTTCGCGATCTCCAGTGACTTGGATTTCCGGACTCAGCCCGCTGCCATCGATCGAATAGGATTCTCGGAAAGTCGGAAGTGGAGCGTTCTTGTCGACCCACTGCC
>CAXBHV010001181.1:0-2918 GCA_963974855.1 uncultured Rhodopirellula sp.
CCACGATGTCGGGGCTCTCACCTGCTTGCGGTCTCGGGCTGGTCAGCCCATTGGAGCTGACGACGACGATGCGAAAACCAAAGACACCTTCTTCTTTCGTTTCAATATCGAACGGACTGGCGTTGTCAGGGTCTTGTCCCCAGAACTTCCAGCTTTTGCCGCCGTCGGTGCTGCCATACAGTTCAACCGATTCGACGCCCACAATGCCGACCGCTTCGAGTTCATACTCCAAGCTGAATTGATTCGAGTCGCTGAATCGAGTGGGAACACGTCCACCGAATGTTGCCGACTCGATGCGAGATTGCAGGGCACGCTGAGCACTGTATCGATCGCTTTCGGTGGTTGGGGTGGCAGGCGGTTTGGTTTGAGGTTGCTCGCGTTTGACGACCGCTGCGGCCGGACGTTTCTCCGGCGGCGCGGGGCGTATCGGACGATCGTTTTTTACGAGTTCGCTCTTTGCGATAGGCCGCATTGCTTCCGCAGGCGTTTTTGGACGCGCCGCCGAAGTGGAGCTCGAGCTTGGGGGCGGTGTGTCCACGGATCCGGTTGCCGGAGCGAAAAGCGATGGACCACCGCTGGATTTCTGCTGCGACGATTTACGGTCCACTGTTCCAAAATCGCTGCTGACCTGCTCAGGCGTAGCGGGCTGAGGTAGCTCGATCATCCCTGGACGCTGAGCGTATCGCGGCAACGGAAATGCGTTTCCGACTTGGCCCGCTCCGACTTGGCCAGCTCCGACTTGACCAGCGACCTGCCCGCGAACTGGGTTGTGTGGCACCGACGTGGTTTGTGGCATTACGAAACCTGATGCGGCTGGCGGGTTCGGTTGCGTTTGCAGGCTTGGCTGGGGCTGCAGACTTGGTTGGGCTTGCAGGCTCGGCGGAGTACTGACGCGGCGCGGCGCCACGGGAATCGTCGGTACCGCTGGAGCGGTCAGCACGGGCACGTTCGCAGGCGGAATGATCCGTCGCTGAGTTGGTGTGCTAGGCGGCGCCCCGGTCAACGGCGTCTGGGCAAACGCGTGTTGAGTTTCGCTGCTGGGTGTGTGGCCACGGAATTGATTCAGCGGGGAATCACTGCGAAGCGAGCCATAGTTTGCGGCGATCTTTGGAACGTCGGCTTCGGGCTTTTTGCGATCCAGTTTGATGATCGGGCTCGATGCGCCGCTGGGATCACTCTCGGCGGGGCGGATATACAAGTCGCTCGTCGTCGCGGTGCGGTGTTGAACCGAGATGGCTTTCAGTTGAGGTTTGCCAAACGGAGCAACGTTGGGCACGTTGCTGTCACGATTGTCGCTGGCCGCAAAACGATTGGTCGGCAATGCAGCCAATCGGGGCCGCTGCAGTCGCTTCATTTGGGCGGTCTGGTTGCCCGCCGAGTCGACTGCGGTGACGTGAATCGATAGTTGACGCCAATCTTCTTTGGGAACAAACGTAAACGAACGATCGTCGCCTGTGGGTTTGACGGGAATCAGCCGCCACTGTGATTCGACGTCGCTGGCGTAGTAAATACGGGTGTCCGAAATCGCGGTGGCATCCTCGATATTCATGCTGCAGCGAACCGTGCCATCGGCGTCGCCGTCCGCATGCAGCGTCATCAGCGGACCAGTCGTGTCGACGACGACTTTTAATTGCGGATGAATCGGGCCTGCGGGGTGCGAACTGCCACTGGAATCGAGCGTTTGAGTGGCAAACAGGAAGACGCCATCTTCGTCGCTCGAAAACGCGAATTCGCGGATCGTCGGCGGTTTCGAATCGTGATGTTCCCAGCCCGAATTGCCTCCGCGATTGACGTACAGTCGCACTTCGACCGGGCGCGAACCCGCAGTGTCAACGTTAAACGGGATTTTAAACGAGCGAGAATTGAGGACAGCAACCGATTCCGCGGCCGAGCTGACTGCGGAGACCGCGTAACTTGGCGGCAGTCCTTTAGCAGAACCAGCCTCTGTTGATATGATGGCGTCAGTGCTGCTCGTTTTCAGAGCCGGCGAATCGGCATGAGCTTGCGGTGCTGCGATAGCAAATCCCGATCCGCTTACCGCGAATACCGCAGCGGCGATGGCTTTCTTGGCGGTATGCATCTTGTCGATCTGCCCTTAAACACGGAAAACGGTGTCCTTACCTATCTTCCGGTTCGACTCGCTCCCCTTCCATTCTTGATCTATTCACCCAGCGACGTGATTCCATGACAAAGTCTTCTTACTCTTATGACGTTATTGTCATTGGTGCCGGTCATGCGGGCACCGAAGCTGCAGCCGCTGCGGCTCGTGTGGGAGCAAAAACTGTATTGTTGACGACCAATTTGGACACGGTGGGCCAGATGTCCTGTAATCCCGCCATCGGGGGTGTCGCTAAGGGGCAGATCGTTCGCGAAGTTGATGCGTTGGGCGGGTTGATGGGGCACGCCATCGACGAGACTGGCATCCAATTTCGCTTGCTCAATTGCCGAAAAGGCCCGGCGATGCACAGTCCGCGAGCTCAAGCGGACAAAAAAGCCTACCAAAATCACATCAAATGCCAGATCGAGCAGCAGCCTAATTTGCATCTGCGGCAAGAAACCGTGGTCGATCTGATTACCGAAGCCGTCGATGGCAAAATCCGTGTTGCGGGAATCAGCGTGGTTGGCGATGCCGAGTACCGTGCTCCGACCGTGATTCTGACCACCGGTACCTTCCTTAAAGCGATCATGCATACCGGCGACGCCAAGACGTCTGGGGGCAGGGCAGGGGAGGGGACCACGACCGGGATCAGCGGAGCGCTGAACCGATTAGGTTTCGAGGTCGAGCGTTTCAAGACCGGAACTCCGCCACGACTAAACGCGAGATCGATCGATTACTCGCAGCTCGAATTACAACCGGGTGACGATCAACCTCAACCATTTTCGTTCATGACCAAATCGCTGGATCATTGCGATCAATT
>CAXBHV010001182.1:0-2915 GCA_963974855.1 uncultured Rhodopirellula sp.
GAAGTCCAACAGGCGTTCTTGCCCCAGTCCCCGCCGGACGCCCCTGGTTATCGCGTTTGCAGTTTTTATCAGGCGGCCAACCATATCGGAGGCGATTACTTCGATTACATTCATCTCGCGGATGGACGTATTGCCATCGTGGTCGCCGACGTGGTCGGCCACGGTGTGGCGGCGGCAATGTTTATGGCAAAGTTGTCTGCGGAAACGCGGTTCTGTCTGGCGAGTGATCCCGATGTTGCACAAGCGGTCGAGCGGCTGAACGATCGAATGAGTCGTTTGCACGTCGAGCGATTTGTCACATTCCTTTTGGTGGTGATTGATCCGACTAGCGATTCGGTCACGATCGTCAACGCAGGACACATGGCACCGGTTGTTCGACTCGGCACCACGGGCGAGATCGTGGAACCCGGTCAAGAAGAATCGGGATTGCCGATTGCCATTGATGATGGCATGTCGTACGAAGCGGTCGAATTTCCGATGTCAGTAGGTGACGTTGCGGTGCTGTATACCGACGGCATCAACGAAGCGATGGACAATGATGACGAAGAATTTGGTATTGATAAGGTCCGTGAGCTAACCGCGATCGGAGGAACCGCCGACGAAATCAAAGACCGCTTGGTCGAAGCAGTACTCGAGCATGTCGGCGACGCACCGCCGTTTGACGACATGTGCCTGGTGGTCATCGAGCGAATCGCGTCGGCAGGCCAAACGGTCGCTGACATCACCGACACTGCGGACGAAGATATGCTTGGCCAAATGGCCGATGATGATGATACAGGAATCTAAACCATGAGCGATTCGCAAGTTCGTTATGTGGTGCGGTTTTACGGTCAAGTCCAAGGCGTTGGTTTCCGCGCCACCGCACTGTCGCATAGTACGGGGCTCCGAGTACGTGGGTTTGTTCGAAACAAAAGCGACGGATCGGTTGAATTGGATGTGGTCGGGCCAGAATCCGATCTGCGTGAGTTGATAAAGAGAATCGAATCTTCGATGAAAGGCAACATTGATGACACGCAAGTCGAGTCGTTGCCTGCGGAAGAGCGTGTCGATGAGTTTCGGATTCGATTTTCTTGAACACAGTAGCAAATTGACAACTTTCGAGCTCCGATGAAACGAGACCGTATTTATTCGTTGCCTCACGAACGTGTTGGCGACTTTACGTTCGACGACCGCGTCGTCGAAGTGTTTCCCGATATGATCGCTCGGTCCGTTCCCGGGTACGCTTCGATTTTATCGATGATCGAGCAGTTGGCCGCTCGATTTGTGCAGCCGAAAACAAACGTCTACGATTTAGGATGTTCGCTTGGCGCGGCAACCCTGTTGATGCAGCGTCAGGTGCCCCAAGACTGCGTCATTCACGCGGTCGACAATGCACCGGCAATGATCGAAAAATTGCGAACAAAGCTGCCTGAGCCTGGCGCCGAATCAAGTCTCTGTGTGGTCGAGGTTCACCAGGCCGACGTGTGTGGATTCCCGCTGGCCAACGCGTCCTTTGTCGTACTCAATCTGACGCTTCAGTTCATCGCCAAAGAGCAACGTACCGCACTGTTAACTGCGGTTGCCGACGCCATGGTGCCTGGGGGCGCGTTGCTTGTGTCAGAGAAAATTTGTTTCGATGATGCGGGGCAACAATCGCTGCTGAATGATCTGCACCATGACTTCAAACGCGCCAATGGTTACAGCGATCTGGAGATCGCACAAAAACGAACATCGCTAGAGAATCGCTTGCTTCCCGAAACGATGCAAACTCACATCGATCGGCTTTATGCCGCCGGATTTGATTGTGTGGCACCCTGGTTCCAGTGTTTTAATTTCGCCTCGATCTTGGCGGTCAAAGCGGAGTCGGCAGCGTGACGTTATTTGATCGAGAGGCACTTTTTGAACAGTTACGCCGCCGCGAGCTTGGGGATTGGGCAAGTGAGTTGCGACGCATCTGCGGCGAGCGATTTCATCCATCCAAACACGGCAATCTCGACAAATGGACACGAGCGTGGCAGTCGCTGCCAGATTGTGAGGATGCAAGCGTTGACGCCAGCGACAATGCGGTGACGGTTCGCGGCAGCTGTGCAGCGAGTCCCGAGAATGCTGAATCGCTGACGCAAACGCTGATGCAATTTCATCCGTGGCGGAAAGGGCCGTTCGAGTTATTCGGAATTCCAATTGATACCGAATGGCGATCCAATCTGAAGTGGGATCGTTTAGCCGCTTCGCTCGATTTTCGTGGCAAGTCGGTGCTCGATGTGGGCTGTGGCAACGGTTACTACGGATGGCGGATGCTCGATGCGGGTGCAGATTTCGTGCTCGGTTGTGATCCGTACCTTTTGTATGTGATGCAGTTTGAAGTGTTGCGGCGTTATGTCCGCGGCCCAGAGAAACATTTCATTGTACCGTTGGCGGACACCGATCTACCACGGGATCTGCAAGCGTTTGATATGACATTGTCGATGGGCGTGTTGTATCACCGAACCAGCCCGATTGATCATTTGCAAACGCTGTCCGAAACACTCAAACCGGGCGGTCAGGTCGTGATCGAAACGCTTGTGATCGAGTCGGATGCTGCGGAGGTGCTCGTGCCCGAGGATCGTTATGCCAAGATGCGCAACGTTTGGTTTATTCCTTCGGTACCGATGTTAAATCGGTGGTTGGACCGAACCGGATTTAAGAATATCGAGGTCATTGATGTGACCGCTACGACGTCGCACGAACAACGCTCGACGCCGTGGATGACCTTTCACTCGCTTGTCGATTTCCTGGACCCTGCGACCCCGTCACGAACCGTCGAAGGTTACCCGTCCCCGGTGAGAGCGATTGTCGTCGCGACAAAGTCATAGGGCCATTTTCCCCGTAGTGAATCTCGTTGATTATGTGAGCCGTGACGCGTAAGCGGCCGGGTATCAACGGTTCACAATGCAGCG
>CAXBHV010001183.1:0-2914 GCA_963974855.1 uncultured Rhodopirellula sp.
CACTTAGTTCGGCAAACGTCTCTTTGTCTTGCGGGTCGGCCTGCATCGGGGTGTGAACGGCATTAAACGACACAAATGCGAAAAAGGGCTTTTCTTTATTGCGTTCGATAAAACTGCACGTCTCGTCGGCAAGCACATTCGTCAGATATCCTTCATGCTCTTTATAGTCTTCGAATCCTCGTTCCATCCAATTTTCATGAGCAGTGGACTTTGGATTGCGATAAGCAAAAAAGTCTCGTGCCCCGCCACGAAATCCATAAAACTCATCAAAACCGCGTTTCAGTGGATGGTATCGGTCCGCGACACCCATATGCCATTTGCCGAAAATCCCGGTGTGATAGCCGAGTCCCTGCAAATGGTCGCCCATGGTTCGCAACTCGGTGGGCAATCCCATTTCGTCACCGACCAACTTGCTGTGTTCGCTCATGATGCCAGGGACGTTAATCTCTTCGTATCCAAATCGCTGCTGGTATTTCCCGGAAAGCAATCCGGCGCGTGATGGACCACAAGTCGCGCCACTCACGTAGAAACTCTTTAGCAACACGCCGGACTTAGCGAGTTGATCCAAGTTTGGCGTTTTGAAATGGTGACTTCCATGAAATCCAAAATCGCCGTAACCAGCGTCGTCGGCAAACAGCAATACAATGTTTGGCTTGTCCGCCGCGTCCGCTTGCGAAAACAACGCGAGAAACAGCGTCAGGACAATCAGTGGGATTCGCATGTTGTTGTCTTTCTCTGAGTGGTGTGGGATTGGCTTCCAGCCTGTCGTCATGTGCAAGGCTAAGTTCTATGTAGGATAGACTTCCAGTCTGTTCATCGTATTCGCGGTCTGAAAGGCTAGAAGCCTATCCCACAATACCTTCACGTTCGTTACCTCACCACACGCCCCGAAGCGGATCCGCCCATCAAGGATTCCACTTCGCCGCGTGTCGAATAGTTAAAGTCTGCTTTGATGGAGTGCTTCAAACATGAGGCGGCCACCGCATATCTGACTGCGGTTTGCGGATCGCTCAACTGCGGAGTCGTCAACGCAAAGATCAACCCGCCGGCAAATGCGTCTCCGCCGCCCACGCGATCGACAATGTTTCTGATCTGATACGCTTGGTAATTTCCGTCACCGTCCAGAGGAGCAAAATACGGCTTGTCAGAAGCTGCGACAAACAACATCGCTCCCCAATTGTTATGGGATGCCGAGAGGCTTTCTCGGAGCGTAATCGCCACTTTACTAATGTTCGGAAACTGCTTTACCACTTGGCGTGCGACATCGGGATAGCGAGATGTGTCCAGCGATCCAGCATGCACATTTGTGTGGCCCGCTTGGATACCGAGCAAATCGACGAACGGCAGAATGGTACGCATCGTTTCTTGGGCCAATTCTCGCGGCCGCTTGGACGTGTCCCAATTCCACAGCTTTCCGCGAAAATTCAAGTCGATCGAAACTTGCAAACCGGCCGACTTGGCAATTTTCGCAGCAACCAATGTGGCATTCGCAGCATTCTTCGAAAGCGCGGGCGTAATCCCACTGAGATGCAACCATTGTGCACCGTCGAAGATGGCATCCCAGTCATACAGTTCCGCCGGCGTGATCGCGATCGCTGAATCCGCCCGATCATAGATTACATTGCTTGGACGTTGATTGGCCCCGGTCTCGAGAAAATAGAGTCCTAATCGACCTGCGTCGGTTCGCAGAATATGTTCGGTGCAGACGCCCATGGCTCGAACAGAGTCGACTGTCGCGTCGGCAAGTGCATGTTTCGGAAGTGCTGTAACATAGCGTGCCGATCCGCCAAAGTTGCAAATGGATACAGCAACACTAGCCTCTGCTCCGGCGTAGGTGACTTCGAAGTCGCGTGTCTGACGCAACCGTAAATATTCGGGCGCCGCTAGACGGCCCATGATTTCACCAAAAGTGACGATAGCCTTGCTCATCAATTATTCCTTAGTTTACTTGCGTTGATAACATCCGCGGCGCGAGCAGTCAGTCCGGTCCAGTCTTCGTTGTACACCAATTCTTGTTTCACAATCCACGATCCACCGATCGCAGGCACATTGGGCTCACGCAAATAGTCCATCATGTTCTCCGCATTCAAACCTCCGAGCGGAAAGTATTCGAGCCCGAGATGTTTGTAGGGAGCACTCATGCTGCGAAGATAGGTAATCCCACCCAAGGCTTCGGCCGGGAAAAATTTTACGAAGCGGCACCCCAGTTCTATCGCAGCTTCGAGATCCGAAGGCGTTGCGATTCCCGGCGCAAACGGAAGCCCAGCGTCCTGCGCCGCACGAACGACACGGGGGTTCATCCCAGGCGCAACGCCGAAGGCGGCGCCTGCTGTCTTCACTTGCTGGACGGTATCCGGTGTCAAAATGGTACCGACACCTACCAGCATCTCAGGCACATGGGTACAAATCGCTTTGATCGCTTCGATTCCCGCGGGGGTTCGCAACGTCAGTTCGATCGCTTCGATCCCGCCATCCAACAACGCCTTGGCTAACGGCACCGCGTGTTCGATCTTCTCGACGGAGAACCCTGCGACGACACCGGTCCGTTTTAATCGTTGCAAAATAGCGTTGGGGAACATTCTCTGTTTCACTCGATTTCATTTTGGGTTTGTCAAAGGAAATGTCAGACGCAGCAACTCGCGATTTTCACTGCATCGCATTTTCACTTAAGACTCGATCATGACGGAAACGCGTTTCAGCGTCATGTATTCTTGCAAACTGTAGCGAGAACAATCTTTTCCTACCCCGCTCTGCTTTAATCCGCCGTGGGGCAATTGGACGGAATAATGTACCGCGTTCACGCAGACGCTGCCTGATTCGATTTCGGCTGCGGCTCTTAATCCGCGAGACAAGCTGGTCGTGAACACGTAGGCTGCCAACCCGTAAACGGTGTTGTTCGCCATTGCGATCACAT
>CAXBHV010001184.1:0-2912 GCA_963974855.1 uncultured Rhodopirellula sp.
AAAACCACATCGACAGACTGTAGTGGGCAGGAAGGTTTGATACGTTTGCCTGCAGCGAACCGCCAGCAAAATAGACGCAGCGGTTGGTGGATTCCTGTGCTGCAGTGTTAGAGTTCTCCTGCAGGTCGGGCCCCTGTAAATACAGGGCCACGCCACCGTCGAACTGCGCGGGATGTTTTCCGGTCGCATCGGCGGCTTGGTCAGCAACCATGTCGCCAAGTCGCCAATAGGCAGTGGGCTCGGCTTTCATCACTGCCTGAGAAAACGCATTCGGCGGATCGACGAGGGTTCGTCGTTGTTTTCCCGACACGGACTCCAACAACGTTAAAACGCGTTCGACGATTTTCGGTTCCGCTTCGACTTCTAGACCCGCTGTTCGCGCGGGCCAGGTCGTGTATCCGCCCAGTCGATGCTGTTCCGGTGGCGGGATGTACCCTTCGGCGCCATTGGCAAGTTCCATGTTGAAGGTACTGACCAGCGGGCTCTGTTGCTTCAGTTTCAGACCCGTGATTCCATAGACTTCGTTGGGCAGTGCGGTGATACCCAGGTCGCCGATCCGCAGAGCCTGCAAAACCACCTCAGTTTCCTGATGTTCGTAGATCCACTCCGCCTGCTGGGCGTAAACCTCCGTGCGGTTTTTGGGTGGGGCATCGCCGCGCTGCTCGTTAATCGGTTTGGCCCAAGCGAGCCGCTGGGCGTCGGGAACTCGTCTTCGTAGCTTCATCCGAGATTCGGCCATCGCGATGGTCAGATCCGATCGGTGTTGGATCTGTTTCCAGGCCGTCAAAGCTGTTTCGGCAATCGTTTTCGCATACTGCGCACGGTCCACACGTCGCTGCGGCTTGCCATAGTCCATCCAGTGCAGATCGCCGCTGGTGCCTTGCGACATGATGCCCACAAACTCAGAAGGCGTCTGTTCCGCGGTCGCGGCGATACCCGATTCCAGCAAGCCCGCGACTTCGCCAAAGTAGTCGGCCGAAAAGCCGGAACCTTGTCCGAAGTAGTGCATCGAGTAGTTGGCCAACAAACACAGTGGAGTGTCATCCGCGGCAGCCACCACACTTAGCAACGACAGTTGCGGGTCGATCGGACCGGCGGGATGAACGTAATCGGGGTTCAGGTAGCCGGGATGCATCATGGCCCGGACCGTTTGCTGACCAAAGGGATCTGTCCCCTTGCGGTCGCTGCGGGTGATCCAGCGACGACAATTGGTTTGCTCGGCGACGTCGACGGCCGTCCAACCGATCTTTGCCGGCTGCAATTTTCCATGTGCCGAAACGATGGCTTCTGCGACGCGCGGCACAACGTACTGGACGTAAGCTTCATCGCGGCTGGTGCCCAAGCAATACGCCATGACCGAGGGAGCGGAATGCGTGTGGGTGGCACTGATCAGGATCCGATTGGCGGGCAGGCCTATTTGTTTCGCCACTCTCGACTTGATCGCATCGCAGATGTCCGTGGGAAACATACACGAATCGACAATCGTGATCGCGATCGTTTCATTGCCATCGGAAAGTACCAAACATCTCGCGTGCAATGGATCGGCGACCCGCGTCTCGGTGGCTTGCAGGAACCCTCCATTGCGGATGGCGGGAAACGTGCGAGGCGAAATATCAACCGTCGTCGCTCCGGCTCGCAATACGGTGTCAGCAGAGGCCAAGCTGACTGGGCACACCAGCCATATCAACAACGTGGAAAACAGACTTTTCATGAGCGTTGAGGCATTCGAAGATGGTTAAGAATTGGCCGGCGGTAGGACAGTCGCACAGCGGGCGGGGGTTGTAGTGTAACCTAAGACGCGGCGGGTCGGTCGCCCGGCAGCACCGTCTCGGCTGAGTAACCAACGGAAAGGATTTCGGCGGTCGGCTGAACCAATTGATTTGCACGCGAGCAAATTGACGAAAGACGTGGGACATACGCGGTAGCTGCATGCTGGTGAACGAGTCTGCTTTTTGAGCTACCTCATTTCTCATAACGCGTTAGACGGACACAGGCCTGACGGACACAGGCCTGACGGACACAGGCCAGACGGACACAGGCCTGACGGACACAGGCCAGACGGGCCGAGGGAGGAAGGGCGTGTAATCTGGATGGCCGCGTTCACCAAGCGGTGTGGACATTCAAGAGTTGGGGCTAATTGATACCACGGCTATTGATGATAGTCCTTGCCGTTGATGCTACCGACGACCGAGACCATCCAACCAATGAGTTCTTGTTTCATCCGTTTCAGTCGCGTTTGCTGATCTGGATCGGCAGCGCGATCCGTTGTTTCCATGGGGTCGTTGGCGAGGTTGTAAAGTTCGTACTTTGTGCCGTTGATTCGATGCAGCTTCCACGGCCAGTCGTTCCACGCAGCATGGCCGGTTGCGATGTCTTCGGAGAACTGCGGGAACTCATCGACGTCCTTGCGGATCCGTTGTGGGTCGTGGGGCAAGGGGGCGCCGGCCTGCTGCTTTTCCATGATCGCTTTCTGGATTCGGTCACTCCAGGTCGCCTGTCCCTGTTGGAAGAGGTGCCAAAAGCCCATCGGCTTGCTACGCGTGTTGGCCCCGCCCGCGATGATGTTGCGGATGTCGGTTCCATCAAGAGGGTGCGGAGCATGCAAAGGAATTCCGGCCATTGCTAACACTGTTGGATAGATGTCGCACGTCCAGGCGGGTACGGCAGTTCGCCCTTTAAGATTGTTCGCCGGCCATTCGATAATCGCCGGAATTCGCAAACCGCCCTCGTAGATGCTGCCCTTTCGGTCGCGACCACCGGAAGTCGCCTCGACAAGGCCTCCATTGTCGCTGCAGTACCAAAGGATCGTGTCATCGGCGATCTGCAGGCTCTTCAATTCACGACGCAACCGCCCAAGCTGTTGGTCCAGCAGCGTAATTTCACGATAGAATCCGGCATGCTTTTCGCCATCG
>CAXBHV010001185.1:0-2911 GCA_963974855.1 uncultured Rhodopirellula sp.
ACAGCCGGATCACAGAGTGGAACAAGCAAGCCGAGCATACGTTCGGTTGGACGCGTGAGGAGTCGTTGGGACAATCGCTCGCCGAGCTGATCATTCCAGAGCGATTGCGTGCTGATCACTATCGCGGATTACAGCGGTTTAACAAAACCGGCAAGGCGACGGTGATGAACCAGCGTCTCGAATTGTCCGCGCTGCGTCGCAACGGCGAAGAGTTTCCGATCGAGTTGACGATCATCGTGATGCGGAACTCCGGCAAGAACCACTTCAGTGCCTTTGTGCGTGATATCACCGAGCACAAAGCGACGCTCGAGGAGCTTCGCAATCGAGAATTGCAGATCACCAGTTTGCTGAATTCGACTGCCGAGGGTATCTACGGTATCGATCTCGAAGGTAGGTGCACGTTTGCGAACACGACCTGTGCGAGATTGCTTGGGTACGAGACGCCGGAAGAATTATTTGGCGTCAACATGCACGAATTGATTCACCACACGCGCGTCGATGGTACTCCCTACAAACAGGAAGACTGTCAAATCTATTGTGCTTTTCGAGAGGGGAAAGGAGTCCACGTGGACGACGAGCACTTTTGGCGCAAAGACAAAACGTCGTTCTCGGTTGAGTATTGGTCTTACCCCGTCCACGTCGAAGGCACCCTGGGAGGATCGGTTGTCACGTTCGTCGATACTTCGGATCGGAAGCGTCGAGAAAAGTTGCAAACGAAGATGTACGCGGAACTCGAAGACCGCGTCGCGTTACACGATCAAGAACTCGTCGCGATGCGAGACCGCCTTGATTTGGCGCTCGAAGGTGCCAACGTGGGGCTCTGGGATTGGGACGCAGTCACCGACGAAGTTTACTTTTCCAAAACCGCAAAAACACAACTCGGGTATGACGAGGACATGCCTTGGACCCAGTTTCGCGACTGGGAGCATCGACTTCATCCTGACGACCATGATCAAGCGATGCAGACGGTAAAACAATATTTCGCAGAGCGGGGAGCCGTTTACCAATCAACGTTTCGAATGCGATGTGCCAATGGCGAATACCGTTGGGTGCTGTCGCAAGGACACGGAGAATTTGACAAATCAGGCAATCCGCTGCGTCTGATCGGGGTGCACATCGACATTCACGAACAGATCGAGAACGAGAAGATTCTCGAATGGCTCAACGGCGAACTCTCGCGAACCGTCGACGCCTTGCACAGCAGCAACATCGATCTGCAGCAATTTGCGTACGTGGCCTCACACGATTTGCAGACTCCTTTGCGTGCAATCGCCAGCTTCGCACAGTTTTTGCAAGACGATTATTCAGGGAAATTCGACGCGACCGCCGATGACTATTTAAAACGGATCGTCCAAGGGGCGCACAGGATGCAGCAACTGATTCGTGATCTGCTTGGCTACTCGCGGGTCGAATCGCGAGCGGCACCTTTTCAACCGACGTCGCTCAATGAGGCGTTTGACGACGCCGTTGAAATGCTTAGCTCATCAATCGCCGAAACCGAAGCACATATTACACGCGACGATCTGCCGACGATTCAAGCAGACAAGTCACAAATCGCACAGTTGCTCACGAATTTGATCGGAAATGCCGTGAAATACCACGGTGACAATCCCCCCAAGGTGCACGTCTCGTCCGAAACCAGCGATGAGTTGTACACAATTTCGGTGGAGGACAACGGGATCGGCATTGACCCGCAGCACCACGAGCGAGTGTTTGAAATCTTCCGTCGTTTGCACACTCAAACCGCCTACCCTGGGACTGGAATTGGGCTGGCCGTTTGTCGCCGTATCGTCAATCGGCATGGTGGTGATATCTCGGTAAAATCAAATGAGAGTAGCGGATGTACTTTCGTGTTTACGATTCCTGTGGATAATTCACAACTGGAAACGTTTGATGCAGAGAGCCCCGACGCAATCAGCATCGGGCATGACAAGGCGATGGGGGATGCATGAAAGTTGTAGATAGCGGACGACCGGCCGAAGTACTTTTGGTCGAAGATAACGAAGACGACGTGATTATTACGCGTCGAGGATTCGATAAGTCCGATTTGGAAGTGAATCTTCACCGTGTCGAAAATGGTGAACAGTGCATGCAGTTTCTGAGGAAATCGGGACCGTATATCGATGCACCCACGCCAGATTTGATCCTGCTCGATTTAAACATGCCCGTCAAAGATGGTCGCGAAGTCTTGGCGGAAATCGTTGCGGATGAACAATTGCGTCGCTTAGCAGTCGTCGTACTGACTACATCGGAATCCGATCGAGACTTGCTGACGATGTACGATCTGAGGTGTAGTTCCTACATTTTGAAGCCGGTTGACTTCACTCAATTTCAACGCGTGATTAAATACATTGGCGAATATTGGTTCACGATCGTTGTATTGCCCAACGGAAAAGAAGTATAGGCGATCGAGACGGCTGGGTTTCCCAGTCGCCCGCCCCCCCTACTGCTGCAACCTCATGAATGCCGACCCCCGTTTGTCATGATACGCAAAACAGGTCAGAATCTTTCGCTCACAACCGCTTCCGACGATTCCCGCTTGTATTTATGACCTCAGCTTCTTCTCGCGGCGTTTTTATTGTGATCGATGGCATCGATGGTGCGGGGAAATCGACCCAAGTCCAGCGATTGTGCGACTCGCTGCGTCGACAAGGCTATCAAGTAACCCAATCTCGCGAACCCACCGATGGGCGTTGGGGTAGCATGATTCGCAATAGTGCGACCACGGGGCGATTGTCGCTTGACGAGGAACTTGGCGCATTTGTGGAAGATCGCCGCGAACATGTTTCGACTTTGATCCAACCGGCACTCGCCCAGGGGCACGTCGTGGTAGTCGATCGCTATTTCTACTCGACAGTCGCCTACCAAGGCATCCGCGGTGCCGACACAGAAACCCTGTTGAAGGATATGC
>CAXBHV010001186.1:0-2910 GCA_963974855.1 uncultured Rhodopirellula sp.
AAGTTGGATAGGCCGATCAATGTTGTCACTCGACGCCCCGATCATTCGCGAGAGTATCAGTCCGGGCCAAACAAGCAACGCTGATTGAGCGGCGCGTGCCGCTGCAATGCTCAAATTCTTGAACGTGCCACGCTCCATCTGATCTCGACGCGAAAAGCTCCAGCCATTGTGCAAGGACGTCTCTTTAAAGTACTCGTCTTGCAGCCGCGATGACGGTGTCACGTGATATCCCAAAGCTCTCGGGTTAAACCAAGACTTGAACCCTGCCATCCGGATGCGACGATACATATCGGTATCATAACCGCGAAGCGTAAATGATTCGTCATACTTGCCGAGTTTGTCAAACACACTTCGGTGCAACATCTGATTTCCCGAACCGGGGCCTTTCTTATCCGTGTAGGGGCGAACGGTATCCCAAGGCACAGTTGCCCCAAGCATTCGCTGCATTTTCGGTGACAATTTGCGATCGCAACCATCGGGAAATCGAAGCTGCAATGCCCCGCCGACACACTCACACTGATGTTCTTGCGCGGTTTTCCAAAGCTCTTTCAACCAATACGGCTCGGCGATTTGGTCGTCGTCAAAATTCGCAATCCATTCGCCTTCGGCCTCATCAAGCCCAAGATTGCGTGCCGTGACCTGACCCGCTCGCGATTCCATTACTGCTCGCAGTGGCGCGTCAGTCTGCTGTTGGAATTCGGCGATCAATTCGGGATCGATCGGGCAGGCGGAGTACACGACAACGACTTCGTAAGTGAATTCACCATCGGTTTCCTGGCGAATCAAACTCGACAATGCATCCTTGAGCATGTCAGGACGTTTGTGCGTGCAAATAACGATGGAAATATCAGGCTTAGTCATGGAGATAGGGATCATCTGAAGGGGCGATGGTAGCAGGCGACGACTCGTCACGCTGTAGGGCGTCGACGCCATACGCCGCGCCCATTAATACAAACAGTGGATTCATGAACCATAGGTTGTAGGAGATCGGATTTCCGGTGGTTGCATTGATGAGAAACAAAAGCCAACCCAACCAGGCCGCCAGATAGGTTTGCTGAACCAATCCGGTACTGGATCGCACTCGCAGGAACAGGCTAATCGTTTGCCAGATTGCAACAAAGACAAAAATCGTGAAACCGACAACACCTGTTTCATAGAAGACACGCAGGTAATCATTTTGAACATGGTTCATTCCGGGCCAGACGATTGCGACGTAATCATATGCCGATCCGATCCCGTGGCCGAGCCAAGGGGTCAGCATCGCATGGTCAAAGATTTTGGGCCATGCGTCAAACCGGCCAGATCCGCGAACGTCTCCCGCCATCAAATCTTCGAGCGTACCGTGCCCAGAGTAAAAAAATCGTTGCTGAAAGGTATCCGAATGAAACACGGCCACCGCGAGTACCAACATCACCGCGCACAATGCAACACGCCCGAGTTTGGTACCCATGCGAGGATGCAGCATCGGCAGTGCAAGAATCGAAAGTGTGACCGTCCGACCGCCCGAGGCAAAGCAGATCGCCAGACTCGCTCCCCAACCTGCAAAGGCAAACAAATATCTTGGAGGTGCCATCGCCAGCATAACGCAGCCCACCAAACCTACGGTCAAGCCTAACGGTCGCATCCCTGTATCAAAATCGAGAGACGGCATCAGATCCAGTCTCCAAATGATCAGCGAAACGACCAGTGGCAGCATTGAAAATACAAAAATACGCTGCAGAGTACGGAGCTGAGCGTTCGTTTCGATGAACATTGAAGCTGCTGCCCCCGCAATCAGCGGCATACTCACTTGCATCGCGTCTTGTATGTTGCGGGGACCAAAATCATCGGCCCAAAGCAACGAAATCCAGTTGAAACCAAAGAAGGCCACCCAGGGGATTACCGGAAAACGCACCCATCGCTGATCACCAAAAATAGCCTTGTCGATCAACATGAACAGGACACCTAAGACCAAGAGCCCCAACCACAACCAACCGGTGTAATTCTGTCCTGCAATTTCCAAGCCACGTGGCGTAGCAATTGCCGCGCAGATCGGAAGGCTCAACACGTACAAGTATCCAAGTCGGGGCTGTATCATTTCGAAGACCTCATTAATTCGCAGACAACGCCAATGCGTCGTTCGCCTCTTCGAGTGTGACACGCCGCAACAGCATAATGGTCGTTAGCCCTCGTGAAATGGCACCCACCAACGACCCGGCGAAGGTTGCGATCGCAATCCCCAATACGCCGTGCGACTCGACGACGAAATAGGTCACCGTCATCGCGACCACCAACGTCAAAATGTCAGAAATTAAATTGGCCTTGGGTAGATGCATTGCCCAAATCCCGGCTCCGGCGACGATTCCCATCGAACGCGCCAAAACGCTGAAGGATAACAAAATCATAATCGGCCCCGCACCGGCATACTTTGCACCGTACACCCACTGTACGAGCGGACCACCCATGGCAATCACCATCAGGCAGAAAAAACCAACGAGGACTAGGAAAATAACCATGAAACGCGACAGGATGCTTTTCAACGCTTGCGTTCCTCCGCTGGCAAAGCTTGCCGCACATCTCGCGGTCAAGAAACTGTCGATTCCCAGCACGACGACGTTTGACAATCCAATCAACGTTGTACAAGCAGCAAACATTCCTGTTTCTTCTTCGCCACGTACAACAACAGTGATCCAGGGCATCAAGTATGGCATCGAGCTGCCGGTCAAATGGCTGGCCAAAGCCCATTTTCCGAATGACCAATTTTTACGCCAGTCGGCATGGATTTCCGGCAAGCGAAATTCAAATTTTGGCCGCCGCGTCACGAACCATCCGATGCCTGCCAATAGCGAGCCACCTCCAATTAGGACAAACGCACGACCAACGCTAACCACGCCGAACCAACCGAGTGCAAATAGGCCCACGAGCTGAACC
>CAXBHV010001187.1:0-2909 GCA_963974855.1 uncultured Rhodopirellula sp.
ATGCGGGCAGTTAGCCGGCGTACCAGTCGTGGCCATGGAGGGCCGTTTTCATCAATATGAAGGCTACCCTCTAAAGCAAATCACGCTTCCGGTCCGCGTCTTCAAAGCACTCGGTGCCGAGCTGCTTGTCGTCAGTAACGCGTGTGGCGGTTTGAATCCCTATTTTTCAAACGGCGACATCATGGTCATCGAAGACCAAATCAATTTGATGGGCGACAACCCTCTTATTGGCGTTAACGATGATCGGCTGGGCCCTCGCTTTCCCGATATGTGCGAACCGTACGATCAACAATGGATCGATCGCGCGATGGAATTGGCTCGCCGCGAATCGATTCCGATTCATAAAGGTGTTTTTGTTGCCGTGACCGGGCCTAATCTCGAAACGCGTGCCGAGTATCGTTTCCTGAGAATGATTGGCGCTGATGTCGTCGGGATGAGTACGGTTCCTGAAACGATCGTCGCGGTGCACTGTGGTTTGAAAGTGGTTGGGCTGAGTGTGATTACGGACATGTGTTTACCCGACGCGCTGAAGCCAGCCGATGTAAACGAAATCATTGCGACGGCAAACGCCGCGGCACCGAAGTTGGAAACGTTGGTTCGTGGGATTGTCAGCGAAGCCGGCCAAGTCCGAATCGCTTAGTGCAGTGAGCGTTGATCGCTTCTGCGATCAAAACGGACAAGTCACGGAGTGGTTGACGTCCGGCAAGATTTTTAGAGGCAACAGGATGCGGCAAAATCGTTCCATGGATGAACTTTCGAACACGGACCGGTATCTCGATTACGTCGATCAGGCCGCTGAGTTTCTGCGTGCCCGTTCGGACCTCGTCCCTACCGTCGCGATCATTCTGGGCAGCGGGCTCGGTGGTTTGGCCGAAAAGATCCAACATCCGATTGCGGTACCTTTTCCTGACATTCCTGGGTTTGCAGCTTCGACGGCGTCGGGGCATCGAGGCCAATTGATTTTCGGTGAATTGGAACGGACCCGCGTGGTGGCTATGGCCGGTCGTTTTCATCGCTACGAGGGATGGAGCCGAGCAGAGGTCTCGTTTCCTGTGCATGTGATGGCACGACTCGGAGCGACGCAGTTGGTGGTCAGTAATGCGGCGGGAGGAGTGAACCCAAAGCTGAAAGTCGGCGACATCGTGGTGATTCGCGATCACCTTGACTTTATGCGTGGCGAATTCCAACCCACGAATCTAATTCCGCGTGGTTCGAGTTTCGCCGAGGAGACTTCCGAGGTTTCACCGCTGCGTCATGGCGATGTTTATGACTCTGATTTGTCAGCGATCGCGATGCAAGCCTCCAGGGAGAGTAACTTTGCCGCTTACGAGGGGACTTATTTGGCGACACTTGGCCCCAATTACGAGACGCGGGCCGAGTACCGAATGATGCGGCGAATCGGGGCAGATGTGGCAGGAATGAGCACGGTTCCCGAGGTTTTAGCCGCTGCCAGCTTGGGGATGCGAACATTGGGGGTGTCAATGGTCAGCAACGTGGCCAACCCCGATTCGGCGGTAGTGGCAAGTCATGACGAAGTTCTTGCTGCAGGCCTTGCCGCAGAAGGTAAAATGGAAGCGATCGTCCGCGCGGTATTGCGAAATATATGCTCGCACTCGACAGGATTGCCCGCCTCCGATGCAGGCCAGTCCAAGTAAATGCATTGCTCATGCGGAACTTTGCTTGTATTCCGTTCGTAGTTGTATCGGAAGTCGTCAAGACTTTCGTTTTATATGCCAAACGATCCGAAACTCTTGACGAGTTCCGCTACCCGAAAATCGAGATGTAAGCAGCCCACTAGCCGCGTTTCCCCACAATCAACAACAGAGTCGTTCTTTTATGTCTGCCGATGAATCTGGATCATCGTTGAGCGGTGCGCTGCCGCCGCCCACGCATCAATTTTCGATGCAATCGATGAGCGACGCTGAATTGATCGCGGCGATTCACGCGGTACCGACGTTCGCGGATCCTAACGTGCTTGCTCAGATCAAAATCGATGGGGCAAACGGCCAGCATGCGGCGCTGATGCGGCTGAATCATCCCGTGCGAATTCAGATCGAAGGATCGCTGGGGGATTATGCGTATGCTTACAATGCCGAAACCGACATTCGCCAAACCGGAAACGTCGGCCACGGCGTGGGCGAGGGGATGCGAAGTGGAGCAGTGCGGATTCGTGGCAATGCGGGCGTCGGTGCAGGTGCGGCAATGACCGGCGGAACATTGGCGATCTATGGTGACGCGGGCGACCGCTGTGGTGCGGGGATGCGGTCCGGAGGCATCTTTGTTCGCGGCGACGTCGGTCATGAAGTCGGCGTGGGCGCGATCGGTGGCATGATCGTGATCGGGGGCGATGCGGGGCGAAATTTGGGAGATGCGATGAACAACGTCTCGGTCTTTATTCGCGGCAAGGCGGAAAGTTTGGCCGATGGCGTGACCGAGGCTCCGCTGCGTAAACGTGAAATGTTGCGGCTCGGATTGTTGCTGATCAATGCCTCGATCCGTGGTGATGCGAATGAGTTTCGTCGTATTGTCCCCGAAGCGATGCTTCGCGCCGAAGAGGCTCGGCGCGGCGAAGTCGCACCAAATTGGCGTTAGAGTCTTTTTTTGAAAACTAGTAGCGGAAGTCGTCAAGACTTTCGTTCAAGCCTTATCGCGGCCGAATTTCACGCACGAATTCCGCTACGACTTAGTCGGCAAGGATCGCTCACTCGCGGTTTACAAATCGATTCTTCGTAGGCTTCATCAATACAGTTAGATTTGTCAGGACGGAACGCTCATCATGCAATTGAATCACCGACTCGCGCCGCTGCACCTGTTGCCGCCACCGGTCTTTACCCCCTGGACCGGATCGCTGGTGGATTCGCATCGCGGGACGATCTCGCGAAAGCATGGCGACGACATTCCGTTGCCCT
>CAXBHV010001188.1:0-2905 GCA_963974855.1 uncultured Rhodopirellula sp.
CCCAAATTCGACGACGCCTCCGGCGAGATCGAGGTGTTTCCGTGCGAGTTGTCTGACCAGCGATGTTTGACTTACATCGTCAGCGAATGTATTGCCGTGATCAACTGCTACGGTCCGACGATGCAAACGAGCAAGTTGAGCGCGGGCGTGCCCGCATCGAAGTTAACACGTTCTTTGATTCCCAAACTGCATCGCAAAGGTGCTCGCCGCTATATCGTCGTGTCGCATTCGAGCGTCGTTCTGCCGGAGGATCGGCGAAATCGGTGGCATGATTTCGCCAAACGTGTAACGACGCCACTGGGCAGTCGCGCCCGATTGGCGGACAAACAAAGCGAAGCGGCCATTTTAATGCAGTGCGATCTCGATTGGACGATCGTCCGCTGCTCAAAACTGAAGGATCTGCGTTGGGTCGGTACCTGTGTTGCAGACCGTCATGCGCTACGCGGCCGATTTGTCAGCATTGAAACACTTGCTCGGTTTCTTGTTCATCAAATCGACTGTACCAGCTATGTGCGAGGCGGCGTATTTGTAAACAGTCGGAATTCAAATTCGCAAGTCAGCGAATATCTCCGCAGCCATGGCTGACAACAGACACCTTCCGCAATCTGCGTCTCTTCACATCAACGAGGTCACACAGGGTCAATTCGTATGATACGGATTAATGAAAATATGTTCTGGAACCATCGAGCCGCGATCATGTCGCGAATGAATTTTGTACCAGTTACACCCGAAAACAGTCGGGTCGCTGAGACTGACAAACACTTTGTCACCGAACCATTCACACGCAGTGGTGGACCGCGTCCGTTGGTGTTGGTGGTTGACGCCGATCGCGAGTCGCGAGCCGACTTGGAATGCAAACTCAAACGCTATAGCTACCGTGTGGTGGGAGTGGAAAGTGCATCGACGGCGATTGAGTTGATGGAACAGCAACGGTTTGACGTTTGTTTGTTGGACATGAATTTTATTGAAATGGACGCGATTGAAATGATCCATCGAATTCGTTTGTCACCCACCACCGGCAAGCCTGCGATCATCGTCGTCGCGGACGCCGAGACGAAATTTGCCGCAGCGGACGCCATCGAAAACGGAGCGGACGACTACCTAGAAAAACCTGCAGATGAACGACTGCTGCACGCCAGGATTCGTTCAAGTCTGCGGCAAATCGACGCTCGCTTGGCGGAACTAAGCAAGTTTTTGCCTCGGAATATCTTGAACCAAGTGCTCAGTAACGCGAATTTGCTTGAAAAGCCGAGTCCTGCGGATGTGTCCGTCATGGTTTGTGATGTTCGGGGTTTCAGCCGAACCAGCGAGCGAGTCGGGCCCGTGCAGACGATCACCTGGATCAGCGATGTCATGAACGAACTCAGCCGCATCGTGCTGGACCATGGCGGAACGATCGTGGATTATGTCGGTGACGAAATCATGGCAATGTGGGGCGCCCCAATTGCATCGCCACAACATGCCGGTGACGCCTGTCGTTGTGCCGTCGCGATTCAGCAAGCGGTGATCGGACTCAGCGAAAAATGGCGGTCAACGGTAGGAGGTGAAACGCGAATGGGAATTGGGATCAATAGCGGTTTAGCGGTCGTGGGGAATACAGGATCCACGCATCGAATCAAATACGGACCGCTCGGCGATACCGTTAACTTGGCCAGTCGTGTGCAAGGAGCGACGAAGTATCTGCGGAGTTCGATCCTGATGACACAGAGCACTGCGGGGCGTGTCGACGCCAGTTTGCGTGGCCGACGAGTTTGCAGTGTCCGCGTTCACAATATCCGGGAACCAGTACAACTGTATGAACTTGGCCGCTGCGGGTCACAAGATTTAAGTGCAGGGTGTGCGGCCTACGAACATGCATTGTCGGCGTTCGAGTCAGCAAATCATCCCGAAGCGCAAGACATTCTGGCGCAATTGTTGCTCGAATATCCTCAAGACGGACCCGCCAAACTGCTGATGTTGCGAGTGATTCAGTCCCAGCTAGGCGGTGAGTTTGACCCCGTCTGGACGCTCCCAGGAGCGTGAGGGCGGCTCTTGGGTCAGCAATTTAAAGTCGCCTTTCGCTTCGCGAAAGTTGCGATGGTCTCACGCTACTTTCGCGGAGCGAAAGGCGTCTATGCGTTTCCATCATACGACCGATAAAGGTACTCACTTTGTTGTAAGCCAGCCTTGGCACCGTTTTCCCTTATATATTTTCTCAGATACTCGTATTGCTCTGGACTGCGAACAAGGTGATCGAAAGGTTCCTGCTGCCAAAATTTTCCTTTTCGTTTCAACGCCAAATTAATTTGCCGAGCGGAATAATGCAGCCACGAATCACACTGTGCAACAAGTGAATCTTCCGTTGCGAATGCGGCAAGCAAGTGAACGTGATTGGGCATTACAATGAAGTCGCCCATGCAATATCGCACTCCATCGAAAAACAACAAACTGTTGGCGACATGCTTGGCGAGTTCAGGGTTGCGAAGCGAACATGCTCCCTGGCATGTATCCAGGAAATCTTCGCGGCAGCGGTTGAATTCTTTCTTGAATTGCTGTTGCAGAGGCCTCTCCAATGTAGGGATCACTTTCGACCAATGACGGTTCGTTGGACAACCGTGTCGCTCCATCCAATCCTGTTTTTCGCGTTCCCACCGATTAAGCACGTTTTTTGGAATAGAGTCCGCGCAGCGAAACGTGATGAAGACGATCGCCCCCGCCTGTGACCAATGGGGACGAAAATGTTCGCTGATCGCCAAGTCAGCTTTCGGATTAAAGAACTCACCCGGTGGAGATGATTTGTTCATTACTTTTTCTCAAAAACAGTCTTAAAGTCGCCTTTCGCTCCGCGAAAGTTGCGATGGTCTCACGCTACTTTCGCGGAGAAACTATGAGAGGGATTGGAAGAGGAAAAAAGGTTCGGCACACT
>CAXBHV010001189.1:0-2905 GCA_963974855.1 uncultured Rhodopirellula sp.
CCCGCGATTGACGAACAGTTCGCTGTATCCCGCCACTCGCATCCGCCAACCACCCTGCGGCGCCGGTTCGGCATCGCCGACGGTGATCAGCTGCGGTTTACCTTCGAATCTTTTCTCCAATGCCACGCGATACTCCGGCAGGACGGCAAAGCGGATTCCCGCCTCGGTATCGTCCGCCTCGACGCGCGCGATCGTGGCAAGCAGAGAACTGCCGTGGATCGTGCCATTCTTCAACATCATCCGGTGGCACTTTTCGATCACGATCGCCGTGGAAGGCTCGGTGCATCGGAGCGTGCATCCGTTCAGGTCGATCACCGTGTCAGTAAAGCCGTCGAGGTTCAGATGCAACGCTCCGATCCGTGGTCGAGCAATCGTGATTGTCTTTCCCTTGGGAAATCGCACCACCCCAACCCCTTTCTCCGCAGCCTCCTTCAAATGGTCTCGCAAAAAGCGGAAAACGTTCGCTCCAACGGGCGGTTCGGGAATGTCGTACACGCCCCCGCGTGGCCTGGGCTTAAGCACCACGGCCGTCAGGGTCCCGGTTCCAGGCAAGTCGCTGTAGGTAATCACAAGATCATTCTTGCCGGCGTCAGCGAGCGCTGGTGACACCGCTGGCATTTCAGTTGCGGCGCGGAACTCGGGTAAATTGCGAGCAACGATAGTTCGGTCGGCGACGCTGTCCGACTGGATGGCGGAGACGGGCAAATCACGCTCATCCTCACACAGTGCGGGGACGCTATCGGCCAAGCAAACAATGATGGCGGCTACAAAATAGACTAGGACTATTTGCCGAGAAAAAGTGGCCACAAACGAAGCTCCAGAATGTGAAATTGAGTGTGGGAAAAGCAGGGAACTGATCCGAGCGTGGGATAAACCTTGGCGGTGAGCAGCCCGCTACCACCGCAGCAGTAGTCGGCTCCGCTCGAGCATCTACGAACTTCAGGAGCCAGCGTATCGTTACATCAGCATTGGATCGCGCCCAAGGGAGAATCACGGAACACTCACATGTGAAAGGAACGGCGAAATTCACGTGATAGCGGGAGTTGGTCATCCACTTCGAATCGCACGGCCACCGCCACTCGCATGCGATCCTCTAGTTATCCGACCGGTTCGGGTTCATCATGAATGAATCGAGACAGACGGTCACCAAGCCAGACCCGAAAGATATCTGTGGTTGGAGGACAGTGCTTGCAGTCATTGATCAGCTCGGTTTCAACATTTGGAACAAGTCGCCTCACGCGATCCAACTCCGCTGACCCAGAAAAAGATATATCATCGGTGCCTGCGATCACATGTGTCGGCATCGGGAGCCGCGCGACAAACCCTCCCCAACTGACACCGAAAAGGTTGGTACTAGGCAGACCAAGTCCGTCCATTACGTCTAACATCCAATCGGCGTATGAGTCGTCGTTTACTGGTAGCTTCACCTCAGGCCCGCGAATGGACTGTCCCGGCATATCCGGCGCGTAGAGGCGGAAGTGTTTCGCGAGCGTCGGGAGTTCCGAAAGCAAGTGGATTGTCGGTAATTTTCAGGGTGAGTTGCGCTAGAAATGTTGGAAGGATAGAGATTGTCAATCAATGCGTCGGGGAAAGTAAAGCCAATCACGCACTCCCGGCGTTCAAGGAGAGCAACTGCGGAGCTATCAAGAGACGCTGTCAGGCTCAGAACGTCGCATGCGTTTTGATGATATTTTAGATGTATCGTCGTGTATCCCTGTCCGATATCGCTGACGATCAGCGGGCGGCGACGAGCAATCAACCATCGCGAAAACGCTGGACTTCGCCGCGATGGTGCATGGTTTTGCTATTCGCCAGTTTGGATGAAGTATAGGGCCGCGTGAATCGAACAACCAGTATCGACGATGCAGCGATCGGCTCGTCAACGATCGGCAGAAGGCGAACGAAACGACGGTCGGAAAAAGCGAGCATTGGTGACAGTCATTGTGTCTCCAGAGGGTGGGAGCCAATGTGCATCGATTAGATTGATTCATTTACCGGTGCTCCGGGGAATCCGGTGGCGCGTCGTTTTTTGCACACACCAACGATCGCCTTTGATTTCTACGTCCATAGAAAAGACCGGCGAGAAAGCAGCCAATCGCACCAGCGGCAAGAATTGCCAAAGTTAAAACCGATTGGGGAATTGCGGAAACGCCGCTCGTTGTTGCGATGACGTTTTTGCGTTGTGCAATTCGTGCAGTAATTGCTTGTTCACGCTTAAGTTCCGATGCAATAATTTTCGACTCGATTACATCATCATCAGACGTGCCCAAGCGATTTGCTTTTTCACGGAGTGCATCGATCTTAGCGGCACGGGTTTTCTGCTCTTGGCTCAAAAGTTCGACTACTCGTTTATCGTTCATCTCTGAACGGTTGCCCGTCTGGAGACGATGTTGATCACCAACGACCCAACCAGCACAAAAAGCGGCGAAGGCAAGAGTGGCAGCAAACAGCAACGAAAGACCATATTGCCTCGCAGTAGAGTTTGCAGGTGGCTTCGCTTGCATCTGTGCACCGTGGATCGGAATGCTCATTGGTAGTCAGGATTCCCCCTGATGTGGAGTCCCGGGCGAACGGCGGAATTCACCGAGAACGCCCAGAAGACGTTGTGATGGCCAAGTCGCCGTATCTGCGTTTTTCGGTGCAACCCCATGGTTCAAGTAAACCGATATCGCGGCAGGGAGGACTTTCTCATGGTTGACGATTTCCGACATGACAGTGCTTATTGGTTATCAACATGAGACCCCGCAAGCGGAAAGAAAGGATGAGACGTTGCGACAAAGGGAACGCGAGCAAAACGATTCCGCCGTTACATATCGTACTCAGCAGTACACGAAGACTACCGATGAGGGATTTTTGACGTGCGTTCATGCAGGACGATTCAATTGCAAGAGAGAGGCCAGTCGTT
>CAXBHV010001190.1:0-2903 GCA_963974855.1 uncultured Rhodopirellula sp.
GAAAAACCAAGATGCCAGCACTTTCCCCGCCGCTGAGAGAGGCAAGTTCGTAGCTGCGAGCGACCGCCGGAGCGAGCGTGACTTCATCGTGCTGGGCGCACCAGACCGTCGGCGTTCCGTCCTCGATGACTTGGCATTTCAAGATACAGTCTACGCCGCGGTCGATCGCTTCGAGCGCAGCGGCGCGTCGATCTTGATCGAGAAATGCAAAGTCTTTGGAGCTCGTCGCATCACGCAAAAATTCGATCAAACGGATCATGCTGCCGTCATTGAAGGTGATGTGGGTGTAGTAGCCTTTGCGAAGTGGAAAATATTGAGGCCAGCCGCCATTGGGGTACTGAGCTTTAAGGATGTGGTCAAAACCAGCGAGGAACGCTTTTTCGTACGCAGGTTCGCCCGTGACGTGAAAAGCATGAGCGAGGGTTCTCAATTCTCCGGTGGTCGCTCCGTTGTCAAACGTGCCTTGTAACTTAGAGCGGTCGCCAGAGTATTCTTCTCGAACGGTGTTTTTATTCTTTGGCCAGTCGCCATGTTCGGATTGCCACGAGAGGATGCAAGCCATCGCTTTGCGTCCTTCGTCGCTACTGAACCAGCTATCGGGCTTCTTAACGAGCTCTCCAGCTGGGATGTCGGCCCAGAGCGACGTCGCGACAGGGATGAGGCATAAGACGGCGGTAAGGATGTGCTGGATCATATTGTTGACTTGCATTCTTTGTTGGGGGTTTAGGAACAAGGGCACACGAATTGCGAAAGTGCCAAGCTGCTTAATGTTTCCGTGATTACAGGCTTCCAATCGCCCTCATTTGGAAGTGGGGCCGGTTCCTACCTGCCGACCACAAAAATGTCTGGTGGGAACCGGACCTACGGCTTGCTCACTCGGTTGGCTCAAAAATGATTCTGCGATAACTCGTAAGACTTGGGACACCGTCATCAGTGACTTCACAAATCACGTGAAAGCTCTTGCCCGCTGAATCGGACGGCACGTTGATCGAAGCAACGCTTGAGTCACCGTTTTCAATCTTGATGGCCGAATCACACGTGCCCGCCGCCGACAATACCCACCACTTAAACTTTAGCTCGTCTGAATCCAGGTCAAACGACTTTGATGCATCAAGCTTAGCGGTCGTACCCTGTTGCGGTTTCTTGGTGAGAATCCCAAGGCCTTGATTTCCGTTGATGGCGACGGTCGGATTGCGATTACCACTTCCGTCTTTGGCCCAATCCATGCGAGCAGCAAAGTTATTGAATGTGGCTGGATAGAAATGAGTTTCAAGCGAGTTGCAGATCTTGTTCGCGGTCCCTTTGTGATTCGTATAGCACGAGGTTTTGCCGTCCTCGCTCACGTCCCACGCAAAGTAGCCGCCCCAGCCGCCTTGGGTTGGAACGTTAGGGTCATTGAGCCCGAGCGGCAGCAGATGCAAAAACGCGGGCGTGTCACCTTCGACACCGTATTTGTATTTGGGATAAACCTGACCAAGATTGCCATGGTTCTGGATATGCGTTTGGTACTCAGACCAATTCTTCTTGCCAGTTCCATTTTGAAATTTCCAAGCACATTCATCCCAAATGAAGAAGAGGTCCTTCTCGAACTCTCGTCTCAGCCATTGATGCGAGCTATCAGCGAAAGGCGTTTTTTGGTCGCGGTCTTGATCCGTAATCGTGTACACGCGGAGCTTACGCAGAAAGGCCTTCAAATCCTCTGCACTTCGATCTTTCTTCACTCGCCATACCGCCTGCGCGAGCGTATTGCCCCCACCCCAGACCGTAATCCAAATTGGGCGATCATCGTCTTCGTCAGCCAACTTGATGATCAGTTCGCTTCCTGGCGAATCGTTTCCCTCTCCCACATGCTCGGCACCCCGTTTTTTGCTGCCAAACATCGTCGCAGCGCGAAGGTACTTTGGACTTGGCCAATAACCGAGCTCTTGACGCGACTCGTTTTGTAAATGCGACGTTTGCCCCGACCGCTTTTGAAGGTTCGGCAGATCTTTTTCGTACGCATTCACCGCGTCATGAATCAAGTTCATGAAGTCATCACGAGTCTTGTCCAAACTCCAGCCGGTTGTAAAGACAAGACCTTCGATTTCAAGCATGTCCGCGTGAACCATCAACCGCACCAGCGACTCGCTATCATCGGTTTCCCAAGTCGACACGTCGGTGAGCACCACCATTCGCGGTTTAGGCGAGCCAGCATGGGAAGCCGTTGGCACGATGGCGGCAAGAATCACGAGTAGTGACAAACAGGATTTAAACATTGCATTCCATCTTTTTTAAACGAGCACAGTTAACATTTTGTGACGGAACGTAGTGAAGCGCTGGCACCAAATGCCATCGGTCCAATCCAGTTCCGACATACAGAATCGCTCGACGGCATAAGGCAGGCTCGACCTAGGCGTCTGCGACGAGACGTCAACTGCGAGTAGCCGTAGCACAGCGACAGCCGCGTAAACCGCCTTCAGGATATTCGTAATAAAATCGCACCGTAATCGGATGTTCATAATGGGTTCATTTCAGGAGGTCAGAAAGTTCACTTGATGCTATTGATGTAAACTTCCAGCATCGTGTACCCATCGGCCGCAACTTTGTTCCCGTCATCAGCATCGTTGGGGTTAAGACCATTGGAAAGTTCCCATGCGTCGGGCATGCCGTCGTGGTCGGTGTCTTTTGGCGCAGGCGTGCTTTTCAGTTCAGGCCAACCCCCAACGTCGTTCTGCGAATCAATGATCCCGGTTACCTTTGAAGCGTCAACCACTTTTTTCGAAGTGTCGTAAACACCTTCGAATGTCGCTGTTCCGGTGCGAACTTCTTCGACAATCCGCGTATCGACAGAATCTCGTTTCGGTAGTGTTGCACCCGCATTGCTGAGGACCGCCTTAAATGCTTCTTCCGCAGTTTGTTGATTG
>CAXBHV010001191.1:0-2902 GCA_963974855.1 uncultured Rhodopirellula sp.
TGGACACTCGCTGAGATACCGGGCATGGTCGTCGCGTTCATCCACCACGTCAGCACGAGTCCGAACGCGGCTCCGGCCAACCCATGGGCCAGCGTGATCCAGGGCAGGATCGTCGGCCGCAGTCCCATCGCTTGATTGATGCCATGAATCGGCATCGGGCTGTGGACGTCCCAAATCATGTAGCCTTCGTCGCGAACTTTCTCAGCAGCGTGCATGATGGACGATACCGAGTCGAACTCGGCGATCAACGCGTAAGTTTTTTGGTCAGTCATGATTGTTCATTCTTTTTGTAGCGAAAGTCGCCAAGACTTTCGGTATCGCCAATTGCCGAAACTCTTGGCGAGTTTCGCTACGGCACAACTTGGCGACACTCTTCGCAAGTTTTGTACGAAACTTTTTTTGGATGCCCTCTATGTAAACCAGTGCCCACGGCGCAACTCCTCGGGCGTATCGGGTGAAGGTTGATAATCGAATCGCGTTGGTGGGTGATCGCCGTGTGCTTGCGGCATCACCGTCTTGACTTCCGCCATCGCCACCATCGGCAGGAACCGACAGAACAAGAGAAACAGCGTGAAGAACAATCCAAAACTGCCCAGCAACATGAACAAGTCGACCCAAGTCGGCGAGAACATCGCCCAGCTCGATGGCAAGTAGTCTCGATGCAGCGAAGTCACGACAATCACAAACCGCTCGAACCACATACCGACGTTCACTAAAACTGCGATCGCAAAAATCACCCACACACGTTTTCGCACCCAGGTCGACCACAACGCTTGCGGCGCAATGACGTTGCAAAACACCATCAACCAAAACGCCCACCAGTACGGACCCAGGGGGCGGTTCATGAATACAAATTGCTCGTAGTGGTGTTGGCTGTACCAGGCCGTAAAGAATTCCACCGAATACGCATAGGCCACGATCATTCCGGTGCCCAGCATCACCTTGGCCATGTTTTCGATGTGCCGGTGGGTAATCAAATCCTTTAACCCGAACCATTCTCTGGCTGGGATCGACAACACCAACACCATCGCGAAGCCACCGAAGACGGCACCAGCGACAAAGTACGGTGGAAAGATCGTGGTGTGCCAACCAGGGACCTGCGACGTGGCGAAGTCGAACGACACAACACTGTGAACACTCAGCACTAACGGCGTCGCCAGTGCAGCCAACAGCAAGTAGGCTTTTTCAAAACGCAACCAGTGTCGGTTCGATCCGTTCCATCCCAGTGCAAACACCCCGTACGCGAGTTGCTTGAAACGTGTCGTGCTGCGGTCTCTGAGCGTTGCCAGATCGGGGATCATGCCCATATACCAAAACAACAGCGATACCGTCGCGTAAGTGCTGACGGCGAACACGTCCCACAACAGCGGGCTGCGTGCTTGCGGCCACATCGCAAGTTCGTTGGGATAGGGTGCTAACCAATACGCGAACCAAATTCGACCGACGTGAATGCCAGGGAACAGTCCTGCACAAACGACCGCAAAGATCGTCATCGCTTCGGCAAATCGATTGATACCGGTCCGCCAATTCTGACGTAGCAAGAACAAGATTGCGGAGATCAGTGTGCCGGCGTGGCCGATACCCACCCAAAACACAAAGTTCACGATCGGGAAACCCCAACTGACCGTGTTGTTGTTGCCCCAAACGCCAACCCCGGTCAGCAACAGGTAGGTGATCGTGACAAGCAACACCGACAGCAGCGAGAGCGATATCGCCATCGCGACGTACCACATCGGCGGCGTGCGCCGCAGCGCAAGCTGGGTGACGGTATCGGTAACCGTGGTGAAATCGTTATCCCCCAAAACCAACGGCACACGCTCGCTGGGATGGTTGGCTTGCAATTCCCACTGTGACGGCTCGACGATCGTTGTGCTGATGGTGCTCATGGGTAGTTCCGTGGGATAGGCTTCGAGCCTGTCGTCAATGTTTCGTTGTTCGTTTACAGACAGGCTGGAAGCCAATTCCACTAAGTCTCGCGATTTCGAATCTTGCCCAGGTACGTGGTTCTTGCCCCCAAATTGTTTCCTGCCAACACCTCATACGACCTCGCGTTCTGCCGAGCCTTGGAAACCGCAGATTCGGGATCGTTCAAATCACCGAACACGATTGCTTGAGTCGGACACGTCGCCTGACATGCCGTTTGCACTTCGCCTTCCGCAACCAAGTCCGATTCACGCAAACCTTGTGCGTTCTCGTTCTTGGCACGAATTCGTGCGTCCACGATTCGCTGGACACAATACGTACACTTTTCCATCACACCCCGCATCCGCACGGTCACTTCCGGGTTGTGAACCATCTTCTTCAGCGTCGAAACCTCTTTGGGTTGCTGCTGGTCCGGGAGCCCCACCCACGGTTTGGCTGGCGTTCGCGGATCGGAGGCTTGGTAGTCAAAGTAATTGAAGCGGCGGACCTTGTAGGGACAGTTATTCGCACAGTAGCGAGTGCCGATACAGCGGTTGTAGACCATCGAGTTGAGTCCCTCGCTGTCATGAACCGTCGCTGCCACCGGACAAACTTGCTCGCACGGCGCGTTTTCGCAGTGTGCACACGCCATTGGTTGATGGACCACATCAGGCGACTGGATATCGCCTTTGTAGTATCGATCAATTCGCAACCAATGCATCTCGCGATTGACCGCGACGTTCGCTTTGCCGACGACGGGAATGTTATTCTCGGCTTGACAGGCGACAACGCAACCGCTGCAGCCGATGCAAGCGTTTAAGTCGATCGACATGCCCCAGCGGTGAGGCGAATCAAATTTGTGGGGCAGGTCAAACAAGGGTGCTGCGTGGACGGCGTGTTCGTTGCCGTGAACCGCATGATGATCGTGTTGGAACTCGGCAAACAACGTTTCGTGAACGATCATGCCTGGCTTGCCACGCTTGCCGAGCCGTTTTAGCTT
>CAXBHV010001192.1:0-2900 GCA_963974855.1 uncultured Rhodopirellula sp.
ACTCTGTGGTGCGATATACTCGGGCACGACTCATCGCTTCGACTTCCGCAAATCGCGACAAGATTTCGATCATATCGCAGCAAGGTCGGCGCATGGCTTACAGTGTACCTGGATGGACAAATCGACGCGGAGCAAACTATTGAGTTGATTCGCCTTCCATTGGACACCTGGGGCGTGAGACTTGTCGTCCCTACCGACAAGCAGCATACGGGACGGCTTGAGATCGAATCACAAGGTCGCTGCCATGCGATTGACGTGCCGCAATTTTCTGAATCCGAGTTGCAGGCTTTTTTGCAGGGCTTTCTTGGTGATGACTGGCCCAACATTCCCTCTGATGTAAGAAACCAGCTTCATATTCCTGTACTCGCCGATGTGTTTCGTCAGCTCGTTGTAATGAACGATGAAAAGGCAATCGCCCCTCAAACCGAATACGAGTTGTTCAATCGTTTCTGGGTGAACGCAAACAGGGCCGATCCTCTCGACACGGAGGTTTTGATCCATCTTGCTGGTCAGTACCTTGATGCTCCCGATCGCTATCCTTGGAAGCCGAATCAGCTTCCCTCGGATCTCAAAGCATCCGAAACAGTAGAACGCCTCCGTCGTGCAGGCTGGCTGCGACTCTCAGCACATCCAACAGGGACTCACTTCGAGATCCCGCATGTGCGGCTCATGAATTGGGCCTGTGCACAGACACTTGTTCGACGACTTGACGAAAACGAGTTGGATATTGAAGCACTTGGCTGGCTACTAGCTTCACTTATTCGTGGGTCAACGGATGGCCACGGGTATCGTCTTGGTTATGTCATGATGGACGTGATATGGTTGATGTGCCAAGACGATAGGCTATCGGCAAGCGTACCGGATTTGTTGGAGCAGCTTGATCGCACGGATTTCTACTTCCTTGACAGTCTTTACGACGAATTGCTGCCAACGCTAGGTGTTATTGTTTTGCCACACCTCGTTGCCAGAATCCGAAAGGTTAGTCGAGACGGATATCGACAAAGAAAGGTCGCAGGTGCTGTTTCCAAAATTGGCGGCGGAAACGCGCATCGCACTGCTTTGGCTCTCCTGAATGACACTGATCCATTACTTCGGCGATCATCGCTATACATTTTCAAGTCCTGCCCTACGGAAAACGCGATCGAAACGCTCTGGTCTCTTTGCAATTTGAGTGCCGAGGACTTGCAACCATGGTTGCTAGACGACGACCGAGATGACCACTTCTTGCGACGAGAAATTCACGACGCGTTTTTTGCGTGCGCAATCCTCGATCCACATTGGATCGACAACAAGATCGCGTCGTTACAAGAATCGCACGATTCGGTGAGCGATATCATCTACGCTCTGTCCGCCCTTGCACCAGAAGTCGGTAGCAAAATTTGGTTGAAGCACAAACGCAAGCTGTTTGCAGTCTGTCCGCAAATGAGGCTTCGGGCGTTGTCGACTTGTATCAATCAGTTTTCGGATAGAGATGAGATTCCGTGGCTGATTGAACAAGTAGGTAGCACAACGGAATTGCAAGCCGCAGATGCATTCAGTTGCCTCGCGAGACTCAATCCAAAAGCTGCGATCGACGCTTTTGATCGGTTCCCTGCTAATTCGCGCTTTTTAACCCGAGGTTGGTACATCGACTTAATACATGCGGAGTACGGATCAAGCTTCCAAGAAAAGGTGCGGGAGGTGATGGCCGCGGGAAATGAGCCGTCATGGTCAGTTGCCTTGGTATTCGCCGATCGCCCTGACTATCTCGAAGCCGCAACCATCGAAGTTCTGCTACGTGAACTTGAACATCTCATAGAGTTCGATCTTGAACAGCCTGAATGGTCTGAGTCGAATCCGACGATCCGGTCACTAGAAGTTGTTGCCAACTGCAATGCGCCGGATCAAATCGCATTCTTTCAGCGGTATAGAGGTTCACGACTCGAAAGTGCGCTTGCCGATATGTTGATTCGGATCGGTCCCAGGGCTGGGCTGTGGCAAGACTCGATTCTGAGGGACCCTGCGTTGGCGTTACTTCTGCGCATTGGCGGTGACGAGTACTCAAAGGTTGTTGTTGCATTCTTGCGGAATGGTTCCGAACACAATTACCGTGACACAATCCGCATGGCAAGAATGCGAGCCAATGCCGACTCGATTGATTCTCTCGGTCAATTTCTGCTCACATCAGAAATGTACGAACACGCGCATTGGGACAAGTTCGAGGCTGCGAGGAACCTGATGGATCGAGGGCATTGGGCACCAGTAATTCAATTCGTTGAAAGTCTGGACAACGATTTTGAGCGTAAAATGGCAAACCTAGTCCGAGAGGGAGTTCGACCTCCTGAGTCGCTACTGAAAGATGTCCACACGAGAGTCGCTGCGAATCCAACTGATGCGACGATTGGCGAGATTCTAGCCCTGGGTTTTGGCCCAGCGGCTTTTGCGGAGACGATCATCGCTGTCGGCGAAAGCAACGCCTCAGACAGTCTAAAGGCGATCTGTAGCGTGACTGCGCTTGATCTTTGCGGCTGCAAATCCGAAAAGGCAGTCCCGTTTTTGAAGAATCAACTTGGCGTCGAGAGGCATCATTTCGCCGCCTTCAATGCACTTGCAATCAACGAAACCGAATCGGCGTTGGAAGCATTGGCGACCGATGCAGGCGATGAGATGTACGGTCCGGTTGCGATCAACATGATTCGTAATAGTGCCAATACCGAAAACGCGATTGAGCAAACGCGAAGGTACTTTGTGAAGGCCTTGCGAAATGACGGAGTTCATGATCTCGTTTTCCGCATTGATCGCACTTTGAGTTATATCGACGATCTGTCGATTCGGAATCACTTGGTCGATGATCGCGCGATTGAAGACTATTTGCGTCAAATTGCTTTTTCGCCACGGCATCCCGAGATTGGGAGACGATC
>CAXBHV010001193.1:0-2899 GCA_963974855.1 uncultured Rhodopirellula sp.
CAATACCTGAGCGAGATTCCGGGGCTGAGCCGGTTGACGTTAAAGCCGACGGTTGCGTTAGAAGGTGGCGGAGCAAACACGGGGATGGCGGCTACATCGCTGCCCGGTTGGCAACGCGTCGAAGTGGGCAGTGTCGGTGAAGCAGTCTCGGCGCTGCGGCCAGGCGGGCGGGTCATGGTTGACGATTTCACCGTCGATGTCGTTACCGAAGGGGACTTTGTCGATCCCGGCACTCGGGTGCGTGTGATCGGCAAACAAGGTGCCAAGGTGATCGTGCGTCCGCTGGCCTAAGTTGAGAGCTTCGTTTATGCAACTTTTGAAGTTGCGAGTTTTTCGCAACTCGAAGCATCCGCGAGGGAAAATCGATTTTGATTCGGTCCCTTGCTCACGCTTCGGGTTATGATTTCTTGCGGAAAACGGCAATGAATTGGGCGTAGGGCCGGTTCCCACCGGCCAATCACAAGCTGGCCGGTGGGAACCGGCCCTACAAGCTATCCGCCAAATCGGTTCAGCTCTTCGACTTGCTCGTTCAGCGTGCAGATATCGTAGGCGTAGCCAATCCCAAATAGCCCGCCGGTCAGCAGGTAAATGATGCCTGTGCCGATCTTGCCCATATAGAAGCGGTGGATGCCGAAAAGACCTAAGAACGTTAGAAGCACCCAAGTCACGGTGTAATCGATGCGGCCATTGGGGTATCTTTGGTTCGCCTCGTCTGCCATCGCGGGAATGAAAAAGACGTCGACGATCCAGCCGACCAGCAGCAGCCCGCCGGTGAAAAACCACAGAATTCCCGTCAGCGGTTTGCCAAAATAGAAGCGGTGGGCGCCGACAAAGCCAAGGATCCAAAACAGATACCCCACCAGCACTGGGTGCGAGACATTGACTTCATTGCTGAGTGGGTTGGAATTGGCGTTTGAGGCCATCATCGGTGCCGGTTCCATTTCGAATCGATGGGGTTTGAGGTTTTTTGTGGCGTTTCAGGCCGCCAGGTTGGCAAAATCACTATTCGTTCGCTGTATTCAAATCTTTGCAAATGACGGTCCAATTCGCGAATTTATTGAGGTATCCACCCGCCCGATCGCTCGTCTGGGCTGACGTTATCCGCCGGGGTGGGCACGATGCAGTACGCTGAACTGCACTGCAAAAGCAATTTTTCGTTCTTGAAGGGGGCATCCCATCCGGACGAACTTGTCGAGCAAGCCAGTGAATTGGGCTACAGCGGAATCGCCATCACCGACGAATCGTCGTTGGCCGGGATCGTTCGCGGGCACACTCCTGCGAAAGAGGCCGGGATTCAGTACATCGTGGGCAGCGAACTGCATCCGATCGATGCGCCACCGATGGTCGTTTGGCCGACCAATCGGGCTGCGTACGGGCGGTTGTGCCGGCTGATTTCGCTAGGCCGGATGCGGTGCGAAAAAGGGCAATGTGAACTTGCCTGGGACGATATCGCGGCAGCCAGCGAAGGGATGATCGCCGCCGTGATTCCGACGGACGCGTGTACGGGAAAATTTTTGCGAACGTCATTTCGAGATGTTTTTGGCGGTCGCCGCTACATGTTTCTGGAATTACACCGTGGCGTCGATGATCGCGGCAAGGCAGAAAAACTGCGTGAATTTGCGCTGAAAAATGATGTGCCGTTGGTAGCGGCCGGGGATGTGCATTACCACTGTGCCCCGCGGATGTTGTTGCATGACTGTGTAACGGCGATCCGTCATGGAACGACCATCGATCATGTCCATCGCGAGCGATTCGCCAACAGCCAACATGGCATGCGTTCGCTGGCGGAGATCGCCGACTTGTATCGTGACGCCCCGGATGCAATCGCTCGCACGATCGAAATTGCTCAGCAGTGCACGTTTTCACTCGACGAACTTCGCTACGAGTATCCGGTCGAACTTGCCCCCGGCGGGATGACACCGATCGACCATTTGCGTCGCTTGACGTGGGAGGGGGCCAAGCAGCGATGGCCGGGCGGTGTTCCCGCCAAAGTGATCGAGTTGATCCGTCACGAGGTGGAATTGATTCGCGAACTGCAATACGAAGCCTATTTTTTGACCGTTTGGGACATGGTCCGTTTTGCTCGCGAGCGAAACATTTTATGTCAGGGGCGTGGTTCGGCAGCCAACTCGACCGTGTGTTACTGTCTGGGCATCACGAACGTGGACCCCAGTCAAACCGATTTGTTGTTTGAGCGATTTATTAGCCGCGAGCGAAACGAAGCACCCGATATCGACGTCGATTTCGAGCATCAACGGCGCGAAGAAGTGTTGCAGTACTTATATGAAAAGTACGGTCGTCATCGTGCCGGTTTGACTGCCACGGTCACCTCGTACCGGACTCGCAGTGCGATTCGCGAGGTGGGCAAGGCGTTGGGGATGTCGCCGGATGTCGTTGATTCGTTAGCCAAGTTCGCCAGCGGACGTGACGGTGCGACTGACTTTGCCGAGCGATGTCGCGGCGGTGGACTGGATCCCGATTCCGAAATGGGGCAGCGGTTTGTCTATCTAGTTCAATCGCTTGTCGGATCTCCTCGCCATTTGTCACAGCACGTCGGCGGGATGGTGATCACACAAGGCGAATTGTGCGAACTGTGCCCGATCGAAAACGCGGCAATGGAAGGTCGCACGGTGATCCAGTGGAACAAGGACGATCTGGATGATTTGGGGATTTTGAAAGTCGATGTGCTGGCGCTGGGCATGTTGTCAGCCATCCGTCGCGCGTTTGAACTGGTGTCCGAGCATCACGGGCGTGAGCTGTCGCTTTCTAATATCCCCGCCGATGACAAACCGACCTACGACATGATTTGTGCTGCCGATACGGTAGGCGTGTTTCAGATCGAGAGCCGGGCTCAGATGAGCATGTTGCCGCGATTAAAACCGCGTTGCTATTACGATTT
>CAXBHV010001194.1:0-2898 GCA_963974855.1 uncultured Rhodopirellula sp.
CTGCCGTGTCTGCTGTCGCCACGTCCTCTCCCACGAACTGGTTCGAGCAAAATCAAGATGATTTTCTCGATCTGTATCGTTGGCTGCATCAACACCCCGAGCTTTCCTTTGAAGAAGAACAAACAGCCGCGAAGTTAGCAGGAATCTGGAAACAACTCGGTTTTGAAATGACCACCGGCGTGGGAGGCCACGGAATCGTGGGTGTCATGCACAATGGCAAGGGCCCCGTCGTGATGATCCGCACCGATTTGGATGGGTTGCCAGTGACCGAACAGACACCGCTTCCATTTGCATCGACCGTCCAAGCAACTCGCGAAGACGGAAGCAGCACGGGAGTAATGCATGCCTGTGGTCACGACATCCACATGACCAATGTGACCGCAGTGGGACGCTACATGAGCGAACATCGAGACCAATGGTCGGGAACGCTGATCATGATCGGTCAACCGGCCGAAGAGCTCGGCGAGGGAGCCAAGGCGATGTTAGAAGATGGCTTGTTTGAAAGGTTTCCCAAACCCGATTATGCCTTGGCCATCCACGTCAGCAGCGACAAGCCAACCGGCGCGATCAGCTTGATGCCCGGTTACTCGTTAGCCAACGTGGATAGCGTCGACATCACCGTCAAGGGACGTGGCGGGCATGGATCAGCACCGCATGCGACGATCGACCCGATCGTGCAAGCCGCAGAGTTGGTTTTGTCGCTGCAGATGATCGTAAGCCGCGAGGTCAAACCGATCGAGCCTGCGGTGGTGACCGTCGGTTCGATTCATGGCGGAACAAAACACAATGTAATCGGCGACGATTGCAAATTGCAATTGACCGTACGAAGTTACAGCGAAGAGATACGACAACAAGTGCTCGCCGCCATTCGTCGCCGTGCATTGGCGATAGCGATGGTACACAACGCAGAAGAACCCGATATCCTGATCAGCCAAGGGACACCGTCGCTGCGAAACGATGACGAGTTGACGGCACGAATGACAAAGCTATTCACCGATGTGCTAGGTGTCGAGAACATGGTGCCCGGCGAACAATCGATGGGAGGCGAGGACTTTAGCCGCTATGGGATCGCCGGAGTGCCAATCTTGATGTACTCAGTCGGCTCGGTCAGCAAGCCAAGACTCGATCGATTCGAGCAACTTGGTATTCCCGCACCGTCGTTGCATTCGGGAGTCTATTATCCGGATGCTCCTGAGACGCTAAAGACCGCGTTTTCCACGATGACCGCATCGTTGTTGGACCTGATGAAGCCGTCGTCTTAACTCGTAAGCCAGAACAAGGCCGCAGACGATCGATGTTTCGCATATCAACCCCATCGGCCGCAGTTCCGGCATCTGTCAAAAAATCAACGTCGTCACCAACGCAATGCCAGATCGGCCGACGCAGTGAAGCATTTCGTAGCGAAACTCGCCAAGAGTTTCGGGGGGCATACGTCAATCGAACGAAAGTCTTGACGACTTCCGCTACACTCGATTAGATGCAACGTCGCGACTAGTCTTCGGGACGTTCGCCGGCGGGCGCCATTTTGACCAATTTGGGATCAAACCGGGCAACGGTTTGAACCAAATCTTGTTGCGAAGCCATCACCGCGTCGATGTCTTTGTAAGCCATCGGAACTTCGTCCAATCCCGCAGACATCAGCGTGACGCCACGCTTGGCTAAAAACTGCTTGACGTCTTTCCAATTGAATTGCCGCTTTGCTGCCGTTCGGCTCATCTTGCGGCCTGCACCGTGCGACGCACTTCGCAGCGATGACGCGACACCTTTGCCACGAACAACGTAACCCGGTGCCCCCATCGAACCGGGGATGATCCCCAATACTCCGGCGCCTGCGGGCGTGGCTCCCTTGCGATGGACGATCAATTCTTCGCCTCCATGTTTTTCTTTCCAAGCGAAATTGTGGTGATTTTCCACATCCAGCATGACATCGACGCCAAGGTGCTTGGCGATCGCTTTATGAATGCAGGCATGGTTCGCCGCCGCATATTCGCCCATCAAATTCATTGCCGCCCAATACTCGGCGCCCGCTTGTGAATCGAGGTCCAGCCAAGCGAGGTTGACCAATTCGCGAGGCAGCTCGGGATGCATTTGTTTGGCCACACGACTGTAGTAATCGCACACCGCCGCCCCGGTACCTCGCGACCCACTGTGACTGAGCAGTGCTAAGTACTGGCCCGATTGCAGACCGAGATCATCATCGGAGAGCGTCAGAATTCCGAACTCGACAAAGTGGTTTCCACTTCCGCTGGTTCCTAATTGTTTCCAGGCCTTATCACGGTTCATTTTCGTGATGTGCGACACGTTCCAATCGGCGTCCATCACGTCATGTTCGCGAGGTTTGCGAAACCGAGCTCCAATGCCAAACTGCGTCTCGCGATCGATCGCGGCCCGCAATCGGTCTTGTTGTTTCTCCAGTGCATTAGTCGGCAAATCCAAGACCGTCATTTTCATACGGCAAGCGATATCGACGCCGACAGCGTAGGGAATCACACAATCTTTGGTAGCCAAAACACCGCCGATGGGTAATCCGTAACCTTGATGTGCGTCCGGCATCAACGCGCCACTAACCGAGATCGGCAACTGACACGCATTAGCCATCTGTTGGACGGCCGTCGATTCGAGATCATCACCCCATTGTTGCCAAGGCGCAGGCTGCTCGCGACCGACGTAGCGTGACTGAGCGGCAAACACTCCCGTCAACTCCGCTGCCAATTTCCCCCAAATTTCATGTTCCAGGAAAGACTTGGGTGAGTCGACTACTTTCGCGACCGCGTTGCGTAATTCCGCGCGCTGCAGACCGGATTCCGCCGCCGTCTTGATCGTGTCTTTGGCAATTTGCATCGCCGACCCTTTGGGAACGCCAAGGTTGCTGAGTTCGCGTGTTTTCATTTTGTTGTT
>CAXBHV010001195.1:0-2898 GCA_963974855.1 uncultured Rhodopirellula sp.
TGGGTGAAGCAGAAGGTTCCCACCGCATAGGTCAGCAGAAAGTCGGTCCAATAGATCCAGGTTTGCGGGCGAAAAAGATCGCCGATCAGACGACGACTTTCGGTAAAGGAGAACTCTGCGGCGCTCGTTGTGTTGGTTGACATAATTAAGGCTGAAGAATTTTGCGGGGCCAAACTGTTATGAATTTGGTTCATTCACGCTTCTTTGCGAGCCCATCTGGGGGCGTGCCTCCTGGGGCCGGGCTCTAGCGGGGCGCGTCCACCTATGTTCCATCTTTAAGTCTATTTCGGTTGTTGATAAGTTCAAGTTGATTCGAATTGCCAGCTTGACTTGAACTGCCTCTTCGCGGACTGCGCTCCAATAATATTATATTTATGACTGTCTCGGCCGCGTCATGATGAAGAACAGGATCACAATCGCGGCCGCGACTACCACCGTCAGCGTGGTCAGCACACCCGCCGAAAGCTCGAGGTTCATCGCGGTAATTCCAAATGCGGCAAGACCGGCGAGCCCGACGGCGGTCAATGCTTCACCGGCGATTACGCCTGATGAGAACAAAATGCCGCGGTGCAATACACGGTCATGTTCGGCGGGGGGTGTGTTGTTCGTGCACAGCATGGCGATGATGCCACCGATTAAAATTGGCGTAGCCAGTCCAAAGGGCAAATACATGCCGACAGCGATAGGCATCAAGTGGGCACGGTGTTTTGTTCGTCGTTTCATGATTTCATCGATGATTAAAATCACGATGCCCACACCGGCACCGATGCCGATCAAATTCCACGGCAGCTCCCCTTCGCCCGCGAACCCGCGTGCCAGACTGGCGAACAAGCTGGCTTGCGGGGCCGACAATTTTTCGCCGCCAATGCCGCCGGGCGTATTGTTGTGTAGCAGCGTTAACACCGGTGCCATCACAAACGCAGCAACACTGACGCCACCGATTTGCATAATCTGTTGACGAAACGGAGCGGCGCCCACGATTGAGCCCGTTTTTAAGTCGTTGCAAACATCGCCGCTGGTACATGCGACACAACAAACCACAGCGGCGATCCCAAGCGTCGCGACCATGCCTTGGGTGCCCGAGTAATTGAACAACCATAACAACCCGCCCGCAGCCAGTACCGCGGTGATCGTCATTCCCGAGACCGGGCTGTTCGAATTGCCGACCAGCCCCACGATGTAGCTGGCGACGGCAGTGAAAAAGAAGCCCATCATTAACATCACGAGGGTGGAAAGCGTTGTGACGCCAACGTCTCCGGTGAAGCGATAGTTCAAAATCGCCAGCATGATGGTGCAAGCGATCCCGAGCGTCAGGATCAACCCCGACGGAATGTCGCGTTCGCTCTCGCTGCGTAGAGGAGTCTGTCCGCGAAGTCCTTGCGAAAGCTCTCGGACCGCAGCAATCAATCCGGCTCGTACGGCAAACAGCGAACTGATTCCGCCGACCACCATCGCGCCGACGCCGACGTAACGAATCTCGCTGCTCCAAATCGTCCATGCACCATCGATGGGATCCCCATATTCACTTGCACCGCCTAGCAGTGGGATGCCAATCAGCCACCCCAGCGTGCCGCCGATGAAGATCAAGATTGCAACGTGCAAGCGAACAATAAAACCGACCGCGACCAGCATCGGTGACAAGTCACCTCCGAAATAAAAGATGCGATCACCGGCCGTTTTGGCTACTTGCAATGAGTCCTGAACGATCCCCAGAAAGCCCGCGGCGACTTTGAACGCGGCACCGACAATTCCGCCAATGATCAATCCCGTTGCAGCATCATGTTGGTCATTATGATCGCCTTCGCCCGCTTCTAAGACTGCTGCGCAGGCGACGCCTTCGGGGAAGGGCAGTTCGGGATTATTGGCGACAAAGACGCGTCGCATCGGAATCATGAACAGAATTCCCAGCAGCCCGCCGGTCAGCGCGACCATCGAAACGGTCCAGAAATCAAACGACTGCCAATACCCGATCAGAATCATCGCAGGCATCGTGAAGATGATACCAGCAGCGAGTGATTCGCCTGCCGAGGCACACGTTTGGACTTGGTTAGCCTCGAGCACCGTGGATTGACGAAACAGCAACCGGAACAACAACATCGCCATCACCGCAGCGGGGATCGATGCCGAAACGGTCATGCCGGCCTTCAATCCGACGTACACGTTCGCGGCTCCCATCACGACTGATAACAGCACGATCACTCGCAGCGTCAATTCGCCGCCCCCGAAGGATCCGTCTGTGGGGGTGGCGGCGGGCGTGCCGGGTTCGGATGTGGTCGGATCGTTCATGGATTTTCTTCTTCGCAGTTTCGAATTTGTGATTTGGGGCTTCTTCGCCCACACGCCAGTTCGCGTCAGTTAAAGTAAAGGACGCCGGAATTTGGTTTTTGGATTCCTACCGGCCTTTCATCCCACCGATCGTATCCGCTTTCGCCTCACGATCTCCTCGCCTCACGGTTCCCTTCACCCTATGAATACACTGCACCCCATTCTATTGTCGTGTCTCGCTGTGCTGATGACGTTCGCGTCCGCGGCGGCTCAGTCGCCCCAAGCCAACCGCCCCAATGTGATGGTGTTTCTTGTTGACGATATGGGAGTGATGGATACATCGGTGCCATTTTTAACGGACGTCGATGGGAATCCCAAACGTTATCCACTAAACGACTATTACCGCACCCCCGCGATGCAGCGGTTGGCGGATCAAGGCATTCGTTTTAACCAGTTCTGCGCAATGAGTGTTTGTTCGCCGACACGAAATTCGATCATGACCGGACAAAACGCCGCTCGCCATCGTGCAACGAACTGGATCAATCCCGAAAAGGACAACGCCGGGCCGCACGGAGCACCGGATTGGAATTGGGAAGGTCTGAAAAAAGGGGACGTCACGCTCCCCGGCGTTTT
>CAXBHV010001196.1:0-2893 GCA_963974855.1 uncultured Rhodopirellula sp.
TGCGAAGTTCATCCTCGCTCGGCGAGCGAGACAATATGATTTCCCAGGCCGCGATGATCCGCGCCGGTAAACGTGATAAGTCGTCGGCGGGACCGTGGAAATCAGCGACGGAATCATAGGTCACCGCCGCTCCGTCGGATGGTGTGAATGTGACTTTTGCCCCCCAGCTGAACGAGTCCGACGTTTCATGTGCGATGCAGTCGACGACGAGATCGATAGGGTCGCCCTTCTGCACGGCGATCGCTGCGACCGGGGTGGCGGCTGAACTGTGAAACGCATTCCACGTACCCAGTTGTCCGGTTTTAGCGAAGACACGACCGCGAACTCCATCTCCGTTCTCGCTGCTATGTTGCAGTGTTCCCGAAATACTGACTTGTCCATCGGCCGGTGCAACCCAGCGGCGAATCGCCGGGTGCGTCGGATTGCCTGGATGGCCACCATGAGCGGTCAAAAGCACCCAGCCGATCGTCGGGTCGGGGACGCTCACACCGCCTTGCCACTGTGTACCTGTGAAATGTGCGAGCGGATGAAACTCACGAAGTATCCCCGCGGTATCATCGACCACCCCGGTGCCGTACGTCCACGTCGGTGGCGGCAAATAGGGCAACCATGACGCGAGTGTCGGGATGTCGGCTTCTCGCGCGGGCTTCCCTTCAGAAGGGTTCACCGAATCGTCGGCAATCGCTCGCTCGGCAACCTTGTTTGCTTGTTCTAAAATGAATTCGCCGTTCAGCATCATCAACGATTGCGGGGCCGCGGTAGACACGGTTCTCGCATCACAGTTGACGCTCATCACTGGGGCGTCAAATGTTTGCAGCATGCCCACTGGCTGGCTGCGGCGGACTTGCACATAGACACTGCGCCGCGGTTGCTGTGCGTTGACGCGAACCTGCCCGGTCTCATCCTCAGCGATAGCGACCGGGGGACCAAACGGTTTCAAGTCAAGCGTGCCAGACACGGTTAGAATCGAATCACGAAGGATCTCGGCGTCCACACGTTGCAATGATTTTCGCCAATAGAAATGGTTTTCGGCGTCGATTGCTTCGCGGGCTGGATCACGGAAAGAGGATTGACGCCAAGCAGTCGACGTCAAGATTTGGCGATGCAAATGTTTCAGACTCCAACCATGCTCGACAAAGTCGCTGGCTAACCAATCAAGCAACTGCAGGTTCGACGGATCATCACCGAGACGTCCAAAATCGCCAGGGGTCGACACGATGCCGCGACCAAAGTGGTGCATCCAAATTCGATTGACGATCGCGCGTGCGGTCAATGGATTGCTGCGGTCCGTCAACCATTGCGAGAATGCTAGTCGACGGCCTGTGGTGGGCAAGTTCGGATCGTCGATGGGGAACTCGACTCGCGTTCCTTCGGCTGCTGTAACGGTGAGCGCCGCAGGACGAATTTCCTGTTTCGGTTGATTGAAGTCGCCACGATGAAACAGATGCGTCACCGGAACATGATTCGCTGGCTCGACCAACGCATGAATGAATTGCTCTGCGGGCTTCTTCGCACGCATTTCGGCGATCTTGGCATCGTAGCTTTTCAGTTCTTCTGCGGCTTTCGGACGGTATTGGTACAGCACGCCGGGGGTGACGTTGATCTGAGGATGGCTGGCGAGCAATTTGGTTTGTTCCGTAGTCCGCTGGGCGGCCGTTGTTTCATAAGCCGTCCGCAACTCGGTGCGTTGTGGTTCTTCGAATTTCAATAGTTCTTCGTCGAATACCTGTTTGATAAATGCCGTCTGCTTCTCTTTTTTCTCAGCCGCTACTGCCTGGACCTCGACTTCGATCGCTGCGGCTTTGGCACGATCTTTTTCGGTCGAGAGCGAGACCAAGCGTTGGGCGGGCGGCTTCCAAGCTTGCCAATCCAAGGCAGGTTCAAAGACGGCACGCAGTGCAAAGTAGTCGGCGTGCGAAATCGGATCGTAGCGGTGGTCATGGCACTGAGCACACTGCACGCTCGACCCAAGCAGCGTGCTGCTAATGATCTGCAGTGTGTCGGCAATGGTTTTGTTGCGAGCTTCAGGGCTGTTGTCGCCACTTCCCGTGCCATCGGCTGCCATTCGCAAAAATCCGGTAGCGGTTAGCAACTCAATTTGATTTTCCGTCCAATCACCAACGGCAGGTCCGGCCAGTTCATCTCCGGCGATTTGTTCCGTAATAAATTGATCAAACGGTTTGTCGTCATTCAAAGATCGGATCACATAATCACGATAACGCCACGCCCAATCACGGCCGCTGTCACCAACCGTATAGCCGTCGCTGTCGGCGTACCCGGCGGCGTCCAACCAATGCCGAGCCCAACGCTCGCCGTAGTGAGGTGATCGCAGCAGTTCATCGACCAATTGTTCGTACCAATCGACTTCTGGGTGATGCAACCATCGATCGACTTGAGACTTGGTCGCTGGCAATCCGATCAAGTCGTTATACAGACGCTGGATGAGCGTGAATCGATCGGCATCGGGTGACAGCGTGAGACCCGACGGCATGGCCGCAACGAGCAATGCGTCGATCGGAGTGCGGACGCCGCCGCTTGTTGAGGTGGTCGGAATCGGCGGCTGATTGATCGGTTGATAAGCCCAATAGTTTCGTTCTTCTTCGGTGATCGGGATGCCCGGATCGAGTTGCTCGGGTTCCGAGCGACGTGTCGCTGCCCCCTGGCGAATCCATTTCTCGAGGACCGCTATTTTGTCGTCCGATACACGCGCTTCGCCTGGTGGCATATCACCATCGATGATTCGCTCGAACAACAAACTTGATTCGGGATCGCCCGGTACCAAAGCAGTACCCGAGTCGCCACCGGATGCAATGAAGTGGACAAGTCTCAAGTCCAATCCACCTTCGAGCTCTTCGGTCGCTCCGTGGCAATCGAAACAATACTCTCGCAGAAT
>CAXBHV010001197.1:0-2893 GCA_963974855.1 uncultured Rhodopirellula sp.
ATCCAAGCACTCGAAGACCCGGCGGCCACAATCGAGGAACGAGACCAGGATTGGAGAGACACGCCAGCGGATGAAACATCCAAATTCATGAGGTTGCTGTTGCGAAACCCGCTCTCACGCGATCTCCGCCAACGGCTCAACAAACTGAACGAAGGCAGTGGTTACACAATCTTTGGTGAGGTTTTCTACACAAACCGGTTTGGCGTCAACGCAGCTCAGACCAGTCGCACCTCAGACTATCGTCAAGACGACGAGGCGTGGTGGAAACGTGCCTTTGAGGACGAAGTCTTTGTCGGCGACGTGATGCTCGATGAAAGTGCCGGTGTCTACTCGGTCGATATCTGCATACGGGTGGATGACGAGAACGGTAAACCGCTGGGCGTGTTAAAGGCGGTGATGAACATTCAAGAGGTGTTCAGCGTGATTGATTCTCGCGTCGGACGGTATCGGGAAGATGAACGTCTGTTGTTGTTCACTGCCGAGGGACGTGTGATTCGAGCCAGCAACGAAGAAGCAAAGCCGCTATCCGATGGATCGATCTATTTCAAGAACGTGCAACTCGATTCGGACCGCACCAACACCGTCTTCTACCGCAGTGACAATGCCAGTGGCGAAAAGTACCTGTCCGCATTTGCGGTCTCGCGAGGCTACGGCGACTTTGCAGGGCTCGGCTGGATCACGATGGACGAACGCCGGGAATCCGTTGTGTTCGCACCGGTCAATCGCTTGCGAAATCGCATTATCTGGATTTCTTCATTGGCGACCCTGGCGACGATTTTGATTGGCGGAGCGACAGCGATTTCGTTGTCCAAACGGCTCGATCAACTCACCGATGCAACGGTTGCAATAGGCCGGGGCGAACTGGATACCGTCGTGGCAACCAGGGGGAAAGACGAAGTGGCCGAGTTGGCAAGGAACTTTAATCGTATGGGCAGCGAGCTACAGCAAGTACACAGCGATTTAACGCTTGCTCGTGACGAGGCGCGGAATGCGAACAAGGCCAAGAGTTCGTTTCTGGCGAACATGAGTCATGAAATTCGTACGCCGATGAACGGTATCATCGGGATGGGCGAACTTTTGGCGGCCTCGCAATTAAGTCACGAACAGCGTGATTATTTAAACATGATCCAGCAGTCCGCCGAATCGTTACTGCGACTGCTCAACGACATACTTGACTTCTCAAAAATCGAAGCGGGGCGATTGGAACTCGAAGAGATCAAATTCAGTCTACGTGACTGCATCGAACAAACGGGACAAGCGTTGGCGGTTCGAGCTGCGGAAAAATACTTGGAATTGGCTTGTCGCATCGCCCCCGATCTCCCCGACACATTCTTGGGCGACCCTGGCCGGATTCGACAAATTCTTGTCAACCTTGCCGGCAACGCGATCAAATTTACCCAGCAAGGCGAGGTGGTGATCGACGTCACTTGCCAATCACAAAACAAAAGCAAAACCGTTTTGCACTTCCGGGTGATCGACACCGGCGTTGGTATTCCAGCGGAGAAACAAAGCAAGATCTTTGAGGCGTTTGGTCAAGCAGATGCATCTACGACTCGTGAATTTGGTGGCACCGGATTGGGGCTGACAATTTCCTCGCAACTCGTCGCGATGATGAATGGCGAGATCTGGGTGGAAAGCGAAGTGGGCAAAGGGACCACGTTCCACTTCACGATCGATTTGGCCGTCCAAGACGATTGCGGAAAACAACATCGTGCGGAGGAGATATCGCTACATCCGATGCACGTATTGATCGTGGACGACAATGAGACCAACCGCCGCATCTTCGAGGAAGTCCTCAAAAGTTGGAACATGGAAACGGTTTCAGCCGAAGCGGCGGCCAAGGGTCTCGAAGAACTAGAACAAGCGGCGGCGTCCGAGCACCCGTTTGATTTGGTTCTGCTTGACTACATGATGACCGACATGGACGGCTTTGGGTTTGCTGAGCGAGTGCGAACGAACAAACGTTTACGTGACACTAAAATCATCATGCTGTCCTCAGCAGCTCAATCCGGACACGCCAAGAAATGTCAGGAGCTGGGCATTGTCCGCTACTTAACCAAACCGGTCGTGCAATCGGAACTGCTCAACACGATACTTAGTGTTTTTCAAGAGTCGGAGCACGGTAGAAATGGAAGCAACCACGAACCAGCGGCAGAGGATGCGGTTGCCGAAACTGCGGTGCTGAACATCTTGCTTGCCGAAGATGGCTTGGTCAATCAGCGTGTTGCGACCGGGTTCTTGAAACGAAAGAAGCACCAAGTCGTCATCGCGGGCGATGGCAAGAAAGCGGTCAAGGCGTGGGAAAACGGCTCGTTTGACCTGATCTTAATGGATGTGCAAATGCCCGAGATGGATGGCATCGAGGCCACTGAATTGATTCGGCAAAAAGAGCAAGCCACCGGTATGCATATCCCGATTATTGCGATGACCGCCAATGCGATGAAAGGGGACCGTCAACTCTGTTTGGACGCGGGGATGGACGATTACATGTCCAAACCGATCCAGCCCGATCTGCTTTTCAAAGCGATCCAAAAATGGACTTCGCAGCCCGATGTCGACGACCGTTGAGTCGACGGTGTGCGAGCAACTCAGTTGCTGTTAGAAACGGGTGTTGCCATAAACGGATTGGAACGCTCTTCGCCAGTCGGCGTTCGGTTTTCGAGCGTGTCATTGTTCACGGTAAACGAAAACAGAGGTGTTTGGAACGCGTCTTCATAGATATGACGCACCGTCCAACCGTTTTCGGAAGCCGATTTGGCTGCCGCGTTTTTCTTTGCCAACGCCATGCCTGCTTCTCGCATTCGCTCGCGATCAACGTGGCGAAACTTGTTCATTCCTTTGCGGCTGACGACGTACCAGAAATCGACCGCGTCCACGGTTGGATCCACGACAA
>CAXBHV010001198.1:0-2889 GCA_963974855.1 uncultured Rhodopirellula sp.
TGCGTTCATTGAACACACATCGTGAAAAAAAATCGTCGTTTGAGCAAACGAGGGCAAAGCGAGCGTTTGCAAGACGAATTGCTTAGGACAATAACTCAATGGGGTCTTCGAGCAGCGACTGCATGTCAAATTCGCCTTCTTCCATTGCCTCGTCCACCGCATCCGAGTTGACCGACGACGGATTCGAACTTGGATTACTCGTTGTGGAAGATGGATCGAAGAAGGATCCCGATGTGGAGTCGGCAAATAGCGAATCGACCGCATCGTTGTTCGCAGCAGTGTCTGCTTCTTTTGCAGCAGTCGCGTTGGGTAGCAACGTCGGAAGCGATAGAGACGCCACATTGGTTTGTGCCACCCCCTTGCCGACACGACTGAGTTGGTTAATCACGAGCAGAGCATCGAGTGCCGAGACCTTGTTGTCGCGATTAACATCCAAGAAGGTTGGAATCGCCAGCTCGCCTTGACCGCCACTGTTTCGCCCAAGCGAATTGATCACCAACAGTGCATCCAACGCCGTAGTCTCGCCACTCGCATTCGTGTCAGTGGGTTGCAAAATGTTAGTCGGCGGTGCACTGGAAAGCGTTCCAAATCCAGCGGACGAGCGGATCGAGAAAATCCGATTGGCGAATTGAGGCTCAAATACAATCGCATACACGCCGCCCGCTTGAAGCGAAGCCGTTGCAACGGTGCCATTCATCGAGCTGACGACCATGATATCGGTGTCGAAAATCAGAATCGTTTCGTTGACATTGGCAGTGCCAACCGGTGTCACGGTAACGACAGTGTTCGTCAATGCTTGGAACAAGATCGCGGTCGTCGTTCCGTCGCCGGGGACGACTTGCCCCCCTTCGACCTGACGTGGGATGACGATTCGCGGAATCGTTGGTAGTTGGTCATCGTTAACGATCGTGCCATCGGCGGTCGAGTTTGCGATCGAGGCATTCCCTGAAGCGTTACTGAGTGTGACACGGAAGCTTTCGTTGCTTTCGATCGTGGTATCACCAGCGACATTAATCGTGATCGTCTTGGTCGATTCCCCTTCGACGAACTCTACTTGACCACTCGGGAATTGGGCGTTTTCAAAATCGTCGGCTGTCGCAGGATTTATGCCCGTTCCCGTCACTGCATAATTAACCAGCGTCGTACCGCTGGTGTCACCCCCGCGTGTGACAGTAAAGGAAAACGGTGTCAGTCCCGAGTTACCTTCGTTTTTGTTTGCATCGGTCGCAGTAATCGAAAGAGTTGGAACTGCAGCGATATCATCATTGACAATCGATCCAGCGGCAGTCGCCGTCGTGATTTGTGCACCCGTCGACGGATTGCTGAGAGTGACGGTAAACGATTCGTTTGGCTCGAAGATTGTGTCTCCCGTAACATTGATTGTAACCGTTTTTGATGTTTCACCCTCTGCAAAGCTAACTATACCGTTGGGGAAAACGCTATTGGCAAAATCATCGGCGGTCGCAGGACTGCTGCCCGATCCTGTGACGTCAAAGTCAACCGTGACTGCAGCGTCGGTGTTGCCACCCCGTGTGACGGTAAAGGTAAACGGTGTTAGTCCCGAGTTTCCTTCGTTTTTGTTTGCGTCGGTCGCAGTAATCGACAAGGTGGCAGTGTCAACGACCTCCCCCAAACTTGACTCGAACGCGCCGATGTCAAACGAAAGGCCTTGTGGACGCGTGACTCCTCGTTGGTCAACGGTCAGTCCTGCCGCAACGCCTGCGTTGAGTGCGGGACTGCCCTCCAGCAATGCAATCGTTTGTGTCGGGCCACCATTGTCACCCAACATGTCTAGCAGTGCATCCACATCGGTGATGTTTGACCCCAAAGAGCCCAGTAGAGTAACGCCCGCCGAATTGCTGATCAGGTTGTTTCCACCACTGGTAATCGAACCGGAAGCGTCCGTACCCGTCGTGGCATTGTTGTTGGCGACGAGAGTATTGGTGGCGGTGAAGACGCCCCCAAGCGTATTGATTCCTCCGCCAGTGACGGCGGTATTGCCGGCGATCGTGACGCTTCTCAGCGTGACGTTGGCTCCTTCGCTGGCGATGCCGCCACCGTTGTTCGTCGCCGTGTTGGCGGCAATGGTTGAGTTGGTGATTGTGATATCACCCGTGGTGCCGTCGTTGAAAATGCCGCCGCCATCGCCCGAAGTGTTTCCCGATACGGTGGAACGAGTGACGTCGAGAGTTCCGGCGGCACTATTCCAAAGCCCGCCACCCTCATTCGTTGCCGAATTGGCTGAAATCGTGCTGTCCGCGATCGAGACGCTGCCCGCGCCGGTAATATGCAGCCCGCCGCCGTTGCCAGGGGCCGAACCTGTGACGTTGCTATTGAGCTGAACTCCGCTCAGCGTGATCGAGACACCCGCGTTGTCTTCGATGCCTCCTCCGGCGCGACTTGCGGTATTGGACGCGATAGTGCTTCCCGAAATCGTCATCGTGCCGCCGAGGTTCAAAATCCCTCCACCGCTGCCACTGTCGCCATCGGCAACATTGTTGCTGATCGAACCGCCGGTGATATTCACGGTACCTCCGTTATTGAAGATCCCGCCGCCGCCATCGTCTGCTGCGTCACCGCTGGCCGTGTTGCCTGAAACAATGACGCCGCCGATCAACGTCATCGTCCCGGTGGCCGAGTTCCATAGACCGCCACCTTCGGATGCTGCCTCGTTACCGAATACGCTGCCGCCATCGAGCGTCACGTTGGCCGCGCCCGTCACGTGCAAACCACCACCGTTACCAGGACTCGCTGTCGGCAGAACGATCGAGTTCACGTCGTTGTTGAGAAGGTTCGAGTTCGTCAACGTCACGTCACCCGCGACAACTTCGATACCACCGCCAGCGCGAACCGCACTGTTGAATTGGAACCTCGTATTCGTGCTTGAGA